>CAZMDZ010000478.1:0-2501 GCA_964565175.1 uncultured Planctomycetales bacterium | reverse complement strand
CGGCAGCTCGACACCCGCCATCAGGACCAGCGTGGAACCAAACCGCTAGCCCAACCCCAGCGGTATTTACCGGCTCACCCAGCTGTTATTACGCGCTGCGGATGTGGACCGAAGTCGTCGAATGGAAAATTGCCAGCATCGATCAACCACGGGTGACTGCCAAGCCGTTGTACTGGACCATCGTGCTGGTTGGGATGGGCGAAGGACGTGAACCCGCGACCCAAATCCAGCTGGAACGCGGCGAAGGTGAGGTGGTCGAGCGCAAGTTGGACAAACGGCTACTCAAAGACAAATACCGAATCATCCAACAATCGACGCGGCTGTTTCGCGAGTACGTTCAAGCGATCAGCAAGGGTCGGGTAGAGGTCAAGCTGCAAATTTTGTCGCGACCGGCACTGCGCGTGCCGCTCGATACACCCAAAGCTGGCCCCGGAGAGCGTCGATTTGCCGGATTGTCCGGCGATGCCTTCGGCAAAATTTGGCAGGAGGTACCGGACAAACTGATGCAGAAAACCGATTGGTGGTGGGTGCTCTATCCGTCGCACGTGCCAGAACAACACCTGGCTTTCCAACGCACCGAATTCATCACGGGTGGCATGGGGACCGGACCGGATGGCGCCTCACCATGTTTTCTTATCGATGACCGCTGGCTGCTGCGCAAACCGCCTCATTTGGGCATCGGCGACTGGCACGATGAGGAGCGCCGGGCCTATTTGCCGCAGTGGCTGCAGCATGAATTTTTCCACTACTTGTTCCGCATGTACCCGGAATTCGAGCTGGAAAAGAGCGACCACCAGTGGTTTGATCTGGCCAAATGGCCCGAGGATTTCGTCGGCCATTTTGAAAGCGATTATTACCACCAAGCCTTCCACAAGCGGCTGACTTCGGCTGAATTGCCGCTGCACATCGGCATGCGCCACGCGCCGCCGCACGCCAAACTGTTTCGCAATCTGACTACCGACGATTTAATCGGTTATTACAAGCATTCGCCAGCGGAAAATGGCTGGCACATCGGCACCATTAGCCGCAGCGGCTCGATAGAAAAGGGCAAAGATCTCCTGGTTTGGCGCAACACCGCTGGTCGCAAGTGGCTCTTGCGCGACGACCTCAAACGCGGCTATCTGCGCACCGCCGACGACAGCCCTTACTACAGCAGCTACGATTCACCGATGCGCGACTTCCGCATCGTGCTGCGCCGCGATGCCGACGGCAACTATTTAGCCGAAGTCGCCGGCTTTCAGTTCAACGGCGCCTTCTATGCGTTGAGCAAACCGTAATTCTTGCCGATAAAAATAGGGGAAGTCTGGGTTCATTCAGGCCGAATGGATTCGAGCTTGCCCCAATCCTCCCCATTCGGACCGCAACCAGAGGAAAACTATGATCCGCCTGCTACTCCTATCCGCCCTGCTTTTGATGCCCGCTTGCTCGGGCACGCCGATCACCCCCGACGAAACTTTCGACGCCCAGCAAGAAGCCTGGAACGGCGGCGATTTGGCGACTTTCGTTGAGGTGGGCTACGACGACTCCACCGCCACTACCTTCTTTTCCGGCGACACCCGCCTGGACGGATACGACGCCATTCTTCGCCACTTCAAAGGCAGCTATGGCAAAGGCCGCAAGGAAATGGGCGAACTCAGCTACTCGGATATCGACATCGAGATGATGGGCGACGAGCACGCTTTGGTCCGCGGCCGCTGGAGGTTGATTTTGTCCGGTGGCGTGTGGATTGGCGGCTGGTTTACTGCCGTGATGATTGAAGGGGGAGATGGATGGCGGATCATCCACGACCACACCAGCGCTCCGGCGGATTAATCGCCGAGTTTGGCCTATCCGCGTCGGCTGGATCCCAGCCACGCAGGGATCATGGCAGCGGCAAAAGCGGGTACCAACTCGTAAAGCGCACCCTTTAATTCGGGAGTGAAGTACCAGATCAGGGTCACAGCGAATCCGACCCAAATCGAAGCCAGCGCCGCCCATGGCCGGACGGTGCCGCGCAGTAGCCGGACCAGCAGTAGCGGACCAAAAGCCGCTCCCAGCGCGCTCCAAGCAAAAAGCACGGTATTGAAAATGGTTTCGTCAACATTGAGTGCGGCGAGAATGGCGACGATGCTGATTCCAACGATGGCCGCCCGGTCCAGCCCCACTTTGCGGTGAGATCCACGGCGCGGCAAGTCGTGAGCGACGGTGGATCCGCAAACCAGCAGCTGGCTGTCGGCGGTCGACATGATCGCCGACAAAACTGCGGCGACGATCACCCCGGCGACTACAGGCGGGAAAAGATCGGTGGTGAGTTTGAGCAAAATGGTTTCGCCATCAGCCAACTCGGCGGCCATCACCCGGCCGCACCAACCGGCGATCAACATGCCGCTGTAAATGATCAACCCCCAACCCATGGTGATCCAGGTGCCGCGGCGGACGTCGTCGTCGGAGCGCAACGCCATGTAGCGGTTGACAACGTGAGGTTGCCCGGGGTAGCCCAACCCAATACCAAGTGTGCCGAC
>CAZMDZ010000477.1:0-2501 GCA_964565175.1 uncultured Planctomycetales bacterium | reverse complement strand
GCCCTAGTCACTCGCGCGTTGCGTTTGATCAGCGGCGATTGGGAGAAGTGGAAAACCTCCGCCATAGCTAGGGAGGCGACCGCG
Organism: uncultured Planctomycetales bacterium; assembly: GCA_964565175.1. Classification (GTDB taxonomy): domain Bacteria; phylum Planctomycetota; class UBA1135; order UBA1135; family UBA1135; genus JACNIZ01. The sequence continues at coordinate 2,417 of CAZMDZ010000477.1, read as the reverse complement.
TGAGTGACTAGGGCATCCTTGCCGTCGAGCTTGCTGAATAAACCAGTGCTCATGTCTTGTCGGTCGCGCAACCAGCCGACGCCGTCCCGAATCGTTTCCATGTACCGACCTCGGCTCACGGTGCTGCCTGAACCATGCAAGGCCAATAATGCAAAACTGGTGGTGCTTACCTGGTAGTTGTGAAGCGTATCAGCGGTGGTTGTCGATTGGGAAAGAGCCGTTGGTCCCCAAAATCCATCCACATTTTGCAGGTCTTCCAACCGCTTGAGCAAATGCCTATTCAAGCGCTCCGCTTCGATGCCGCGCAAGTCCGGAGACGAGGTTGCTTGCGTTTGAGGGATCGCGAAAACTGGCAATGCCGCGAGCAGCGACATTGCCAGAATGAACACACCATGGATGATCGATTGCTTCATGTTCAGCGCGCGCCGAGGACGCGGGCATAGCGGAAGTAAACTTCCATCATCAAGGTGCAGATTGCGGTGGAATAAACACGTCCGCCTTCTTCACCCCATGGGCCGATCGGATCCCAGGAGCCAGTGAAGTTGTCCTTGCCTTGGCGTTGGTTCGGCAGCAAAGCTTTTTCAATTGCCTTCTTCCAGTTTTTCCAGTGCTTGCCACCCCACTGGTTCATGGCAAATGTGCCGTAGTACCAGTAGTACATGTCGCAGCTGCCACCCTCTTCGTCCCAAACCGGCAACTTACTGGCCAGCAGATCCGCTTGCTTGCGCATCAATTCATAGTTCTCGTGATCGCGTAAAGTCTTTACTTTGCTGCCATCGGTCATGAAGATTTGGCTGAGCAGAGCAACTGCGGTCAGCGCTTCGGATTTTTCGGGTGGGAATCGTTCCAGGTAAATCTTCAAGCGCGACGGCGGGCCGCCAGGGCCTCCGCCATCTCCAAAGGCGTAACCTGTGCGACCGGTACCTTTGTCGGTCATGGCGTTGAACCACTCATTGGCTCCATGATAAGCAGAGCTCGGCACAGTGATCTTGGCATCTTCTGCCGTCTTCAGAGCAAACACCATCCAACCGGTGATCGAGGAATCATTCGCTCCGTCGGGCTCCAAGCTGTAACGCCAAGCTTGGTAGGGGTTCTGTGCATTCAGAATCAGATTGGTGCTCTTGCGTAAGTTACGTCGCAGAGTGACCGACTTGCCCATCACGCATGCTTCGCCCAAAGCCATCGATGCAATTGAGTGGTTGTAAAGAGTCGGGTTGCCGACCTCTTCCCCGATCAAACCAGTGTTCATATCCTGAATGTCGCGCAACCAGTTCACGCCACCGGCGACGTTGTCCTTGAAAGGGCCCTTGCTGGTGGTATTGCCATTGCCCAGGAATGCCAGCAACGCCAAACCGGTCACGCCGACGTCATTGGTTGAATCCCCAGCTCCATCGCTAGAAGGCTTATCGTTGTACTTGTCTTCATACATGAAGTCGTCGCAATCCCAATAGCCATCAGAACTCTGGTGATCGCGCAACCATTCCAAACCCGCCAGTACCGCTGCGTCTGTTGGGCTGCCAGCACCACCACGAGTTCCGTCGCCACCGCGTTGGCCGTACTTACCGCTCGCTCCGTCGCCAAGGCCTAAGGCGTTGTTCCAGCTCGTGTTGTCAAACGGTGCGTCGTTTGTGAAGTCAGGGTCACCGGTGACTTCGACTGGCGTGTTGTCGATTGGATCTTCGATGTCCGAATTGAGAAGGACCGGTTCATCGATTTCGGTTTCGATCAGCTTCTCTTCTGGTTTTACCGGATCATCTTCAATGACCGGCGTGGGTGCAACTGCGGCCATTTGAATCACCGGAGTTTCGGACTCATTGGCCTTCAGCAGCATGATGCCAGCCAAGGCAAATGCAACGATTGCATGCAAAAACATCGACGCGATTAAGTACGGCGCACGACGCAGTTGCTCGCCTAGTACTTCTTGAAAAGTCACCTCCTCTTGCCAGTGGGTGGGACTGTGAGTATGGGGGTATGCGATTTCTGTCATAGCTTCCCAAGTACAACGTTGAGAAATAAAACCGAGTTCGCCCGATTAAATAATTCCCAACAAAAGAAAACTGTGAATGATTGAACCGGCGCTCTTGCAAGCAAGTTGTATACACAAGCAAGGTCATCGCCGTGGCGCGCACGCGGCTCGTATTCCCTTTCCATTTTCCAATCGGACCCCAGGGTCCAAACGGCTCGCCTATTGCGACCACCTGCAGAGACTCAATCTCTTTCAACGTGCGCTCGCGCCAAGCGTCCATCGGCCCACCGACGAAACTTTGTATCAAGCCACTGATCCGTTTGTCCCAACCCCATCTGCGCCCAGCCATCTCCTAGCGCCGCATTCTCGCTCAGTCGTTCCATGCGCTTCCGTAAGAAACGAATCGCCCGATCGCGATTGAGCGGAATTGTGACCGATCGCGTTCTTTCAC
>CAZMDZ010000476.1:0-2506 GCA_964565175.1 uncultured Planctomycetales bacterium | reverse complement strand
GTTGGGGTACGCCATGAACTGCGGGCCGGAGGCGGAGTTCTTCCTGTGCCACCGCGGCCCCAATGGTGAAGCCACCACCGAGACCCACGACTCCGCTGGTTACTTCGACTTGGCACCGATCGACCTCGGCGAAGAATGCCGTCGCGAAATCGTCATTGCCTTGGAGAAGCTGGGCTTTGAAATCGAAGCCGCTCACCACGAAGTTGCCCCGGGCCAGCACGAAATCGACTTCAAGTACGACGACGCGCTGATCACCGCCGACCGCCTGACCATGTTCCGCTTCGTGGTACGCCGCGTCGCCCGCGACATGGGCTTGCACGCCACCTTTATGCCGAAGCCAATCTTCGGTCAAAACGGCTCGGGCATGCACGTACACCAGTCGCTGTTCCGCGGCAGTGAAAACGCTTTCTACGATGAAAACGCAGCCGAAGGCGGCATCTCCGACGAAATGCGCTGGTACATCGGTGGCTTGTTGACTCACGCTCGCGCCTTGGTGGCAATCACCAACCCGACCGTCAACTCCTACAAGCGTTTGGTGCCGGGCTACGAAGCTCCAACTCACTTGGCTTGGTCGATGCGTAACCGCTCGCCATTGATCCGCATCCCTGATCGCCGTGGTGTTGGCACCCGCGCGGAGTTGCGCATGCCAGATCCATCGTGCAACCCTTACCTGGCATTCGCCGCGATGTTGGCTGCTGGCCTCGATGGCATCAAGAACAAGATTGAGCCGCCAGCTCCGGTTAGTGGCAACGTCTACCGCATGAGCCAACGCGAGCGCGCCCGCCTGAAGATCAAGAGCCTACCGGGCAACTTGGGCGAAGCGCTGGACGCCTTGGAGAAGGACAAGGTCCTAAAGGAAGCTTTGGGTGAGCACACCTTCCAACAGTTCCTGGTTGCCAAACGCAGCGAGTGGAGCGATTACATCGCCGCGGTGCACCCGTGGGAGCTGGATCGCTACTTGACTTCGATGTAAGTCGCTGCGGTCTCCGCAATCCAACGCCAAGCAGATTCGTCTGCTTGGCGTTTTTGTTTGTATTCGCCGTCGCGTGAAATGAAATACAGCTTATTACGCGAGGTGAGCCGGCTAGATCGTTGACATTCTGTTAACACCTTCTTGCCGAATGGACATAGCCTATTCTCATGCCCCTATCCCATTCGCCCCCCGCGCCGGCTTTAACCGGGCAGGGATATTTAGCGCGCTTGGTCTTGGCATATTGGCCGCGGTGGCTTTGACTTGGGTGGCTTGGGGTCCGCTGATCCAAACTCAACAGATTGGCGAACAACGGCTTGAAAACTTAAGGCTTCAAGCCGAGGAGAATATCGGCCGTAGTTGGAGCAAGTTGCTCAACGACAAGGCATTGATCGATGAGATCCTGGGAGTCAAGTGGCAGATTCAAGCCGAGCATGATGCGTGGAAAACCCCAGCTAGCAAGCCGTCGGTGAATGACGAATGGCTACGGCTGAGAGTTGATAAGAACCCAAGCTTCGATTTGCTGCTTGCCGAATCGGAGAAGCAAGAACTTGAAGTTGGCGATCTTCCCGAAGCGATTTCCGCATGCCGCGACGCGCTGACCCTCAAGCCAGAGGCCGACGTCGTTCGCATGGCCGAGGGTAAGTTTCGTTTGCTTCAGCTACATCTCAAGGCGAAGGAAAACAAGGAGGCGGTGAATATCTGGCAGGATCTTTTGGCCGAGCAAGACGGTCGTCAAACCGTGGATGGTACATCGATTCTTGTTTTGGGCTTCCTAGCCCTTGGAGCGAGTGGTGCTGAATTATCTGAGCCGCTCTTGCAGCAATCCTCGGCGACTTTACGCCTGGCGTTGGCCGAGCAACGAATCGCCCTGCCCGAAATGAGCCTGCGTTTTGCCTTGGCCCCTGACCAGACCAATTTGTTTATCAAGTCGGATCCGTATTCACTGGTTGCCCACAGTCGATTTGCCAACTGCGCTTTGACTTCGGCTGAACTCCGTTCTTTCGCGGAAAAGCACTTCACCGCTCGCATCGCTAGGAAGCTGGCACCTCAGCAGAATCTGGACAGATTTTCAGAAGGGCTCAATTTCTTAGCGGATAAGAACCGAACCCTTTGCTTCATTCTCAGCCCTAGGACGCTAGACATTCAAATCGGAGCACTTCCGACCGCGAAATTCGTGCAAATCATCACCGATTACTGGCGCGAAGAAAATGTCTTACCTGATGGGTTCGATGCAAGGATGCAGCTTGCCACCTCAATCGCCGTCACTGAACTCAAGTCCACATTCGAACTTCAAGAGTCACCCTTCCGCTTTCAAGTCTGGGCGGACAACCCACAGCGGATCCGCCAACAAGCCACTCGCCCAATCACATTCCTGCGTTGGGGCTTGACCTTGTTGGGGTTGTTATGCGCCGTTACAGGATTGGCGATTTACCGCACTCTTGAACGGCAGCGAAAACTGCAGCAGTTGAAAACCGAGTTCGTAGCAAACGTTTCGCATGAACTGCGCACTCCAGTTTCATCAATTTTGCTGAT
>CAZMDZ010000475.1:0-2509 GCA_964565175.1 uncultured Planctomycetales bacterium | reverse complement strand
GACGTCGTCTTGGGTGAAGTCCAAAGACTCACCAGCGGCGACTCGCAATTGCCACTGCACCAAGTCCACCCCGCTGACCATTTCGGTCACGCAGTGCTCGACTTGAATGCGAGCATTCAATTCCATGAAGTAGTAGTCGCCATTCTTATCGAGCAAGAATTCGACGGTTCCGGCGTTGCGATAGCCTGCGGCCTCGGCGAATGCCACTGCCGAGGCGCCAATCTTCTCGCGCAATTCGGGCGACAAAGCTGGCGACGGTGCTTCTTCGATTAGCTTTTGATGACGTCGTTGCACCGAACAATCGCGCTCCCCAAGGTGCACCACTTTGCCGTCGGCGCCAGCAAGGATTTGGATCTCGATGTGACGCGGGTTTTCGACGAACTTTTCGAGGTACACGGCGCCGTCGTCAAATGCAGCTAACGCTTCGGTTTGGGCGGCGACATAGCCTTTGCGCAATGCCATCTCGTTGTGGGCGACGCGCATGCCCCGGCCGCCACCCCCCGCCGAGGCCTTGACGATGACCGGATAACCGAACTTCGCGGCAATCTCACAAGCTTCGTCAACGGTTGGAACAATGCCATCGGAACCCGGTACCACGGGCACGCCCGCCGACAGAGCCAAGGCTTTGGCATTGGCTTTATCACCGCAATCGGAAATCACCTTTGACGGCGGCCCGATGAAAGTGATGCCGCAGTCTTCGCAAACTTCGGCGAAGTGGGCGCGTTCGGACAAGAAGCCGTAACCAGGGTGTATGGCTTCGACGTCGGTGACCTCGGCCGCGGAAAGAATGCGCGGGATGTCGAGGTAAGAATGCGAGGATGGCGGCGGCCCAATGCAAATGGCCTCGTCGGCCTGCTGCAGGTATGGCGCGCCCTCGTCGCCTTGCGAGTAAACCGCAACTGCCTCGACGCCTAATTCGTGGCAAGCCCGGATCACGCGTAGCGCAATCTCGCCACGGTTGGCGATTAGAATCCGCCTAAACATGGATCAAGATGGCTGAATGCGGAACAAGGGCTGGTCGAATTGGATGGTGTCGCCATCCTTGACCAGGATTTCAAGAATCTGCCCGCTCATCTCGGCTTGAATGTCGTTGAAAACCTTCATTGCCTCGATGATGCACAGAACCGTTTCCGGGTTGACGGACTCCCCAATGCTTAGGAAAGGATCCGATTCCGGGTTTGGGCGACTGTAGTAGGTGCCAACCATCGGCGAGCGGAACAGAACGCCCTCTTCTTCGGCCGGAGCCGCCTCGACCGCTGGAGCGGCCGCAGGAGCCGCTGCCGGCGCCGCAGCCAACATGGGTGCAGGAGCAGCCGACGGCAACATCACAGTGCCGGGGGCGTCTTGCTTTCGGGAAAGCTTGACCTTCACATCGTCCTTCTCGTAAAGAAGTTCGGTAAGGCCACCCTCGTCCATGAGGGTCAGGAGACGTTGGATGATGTCGATGTCCACCGCTGGCTATTTTGGGTTTAGGGGGAGGTGAGGCCGAAGCTCGGGCCCTATTGTGCCGTCCACCGGCCTGATTTCCCGCCTGATTTTTCGATCAGGCGTACGGATTCGATTTGAATCCCCTTGTCGAGGGCCTTGCTCATGTCGTAAAGGGTCAAAGCGGCAACTGCCGCCCCCGACATGGCTTCCATCTCGACACCGGTCCGACCGACTAGGCTGCAGGTGCAGATCACGGTCAAACGACAGGATTCGGCGTTGGAAGCCGTGACCTCGACTTCGACTTGTTCTAAGGACAAAGGGTGGCACATCGGGATCAACTCGGCGGTGCGCTTGGCGGCCATGATTCCAGCAATTCGGGCCGGTTCGACGATACCTCCTTTAGGCAGATCGCCAGCCAAGACCTTGGCGTAGGCGGCCGGCGGATAGGTCACGTTTGCCTCGGCAATCGCGACTCGGTACGTAGGCTGCTTGCCGCCGACGTCGACCATTTTGGACCGACCTTGGTCGTCCAAATGACTGAGTTCTGATCCTTTGCTCATTCTGCTGTCCTTGGGCCGTATAGGCTCACAACTGGGTCCAACCCTGCCCGACGCAATCAACGCGTGCAGAGGCTGCCCGTCACCGTTAGTTTAGGAAACCGATGCTCTTCATGCTTCCCACCCTCGTCCTCGCCTGGGCCGCCGGTCCGGCACAGGAGCCTGCCGCCGGTGAATCGCTGCAGGATCTGCTCAAGCAAGCCGCCGACGCCGGCCCAGCTGCTGTCCTCCAACTCGCTGACTCCAGTGACCTGTTGGTTGCCGATGATTGGCAAGAACAAGCCACGGAATTGCTCGCCACCGCCGAGGGCAGCAGCAAGTTACTGTTGATTCGTTTGCTGGCTCAAGCCGGTGGTTTGAACGAAGGAGCTGCGGTTCTCGAACTGCTCCAAGGCAATCGCCAGATGGCCATGGCCGCTTTGGCCACTCTAGACCTTGGCGCTTTTGACCGCGACGAAACGGTCATGACCGGCATGGTGGATTGGCTGGGCGATTTGATCCCCGACGATGACGCCGCCCTCTAT
>CAZMDZ010000474.1:0-2516 GCA_964565175.1 uncultured Planctomycetales bacterium | reverse complement strand
TGGTGCGTCCTGAAGATCCGGTTCAACTCCCCTTGCCGTTTGGAGAGACCTCTGGATCACGCTGCATCGAGCCAGCGGGTGAGAGTCCCGCCCCGGTAGGCGCCGGAGCGCCGGGTAGCAGGCCCCGGGCGAGTGGGGAGACCCGCTCGGCCCAAGCGGGGCGTCAAGAGCCTCTTTGGAGGGAGCAAGCGCGCGGGCCGCAACATCAAGTGAACGCTGCAGCCTCGTCAGAGGAACAATGGAGAAGCCGAGCCGCTCATGTCACGGCGAAGGCCACGTCGGCGGGACTGGAACCGGATGGTCCAGCCGATTCTTCCGGGGTAGGGGCGGTGGCACGTGCGCACGGTTCGATACGGAACAGGAGAGGCCCGTCTGTGCAGCCCTCGTCGGGGCAGGGCGCGTCGTATAAGCCGAAGGTGAAATCGGCCGTCGCACAGCGGGAGTCCGAGGGGGTCGTAGTACCGCCGATACTGGTGCAACAGAACGCCGGTGGAGGGAAGGGCCCCTACGGTGAGCATGTCGTAGGCGGAGATACGCGTGAGGGCATAGCCAGGCATCAGGACTGGTTCAACCACCCCATTGTCCCCTCGGACGATGAAAAAGCGCGCCACCTCCAACGCCGACTGTGGGCGGCCGCCAAGCGGTCCCCGGAGCGCCGCTTCCACGCGCTTTTCGACCGCGTCCTCAGGGATGACATCCTGTGGACGGCGTGGATGCGGGTGCGGGCAAATCGCGGTGCCGCGGGCGTCGATCGTCAGACGCTCTCGGACATCGAGCGGCTCGGTGTGGGTCTGTTCCTACGGGAGCTCCAGGCCGAGCTGAAGTCGGGGAAGTACAGGCCGCAGGCGGTTCGGCGGCAGTACATCCCGAAGTCCAACGGCAAGCTGCGGCCGCTGGGCATCCCGACGGTGCGTGACCGAATCGTGCAGATGGCGGTGAAGATCGTCATTGAGCCCGTCTTCGAAGCGGACTTCCTGCCGTGCTCGCACGGCTTCCGCCCGAGACGGAGCGCGACGGACGCGCTGGAGACTCTGCGCAAGCGGGCCTACCGCAACGCGCAGGGCAACTTCGTGTTGGACGCCGACATTCGCGGGTACTTCGACAACATCGATCAGGTGAAGTTGATGGCCCTCGTGGAGAAGCGGATCAGCGACCGACGGGTGCTCAAGCTGCTGCGGTTGTGGCTCCGAGCAGGCGTGATGGAGGGCGGCGAGCTGCTGCGTGCCCAGAAGGGGACGCCGCAGGGTGGGGTCATCTCCCCGCTGCTGGCCAACATCTACCTGCACGTCCTCGACGAGCGGTGGACGCGCGAGCACGCCCATCTGGGCACGCTGGTGCGGTACGCCGACGACTTCGTGGTGATGTGTGACACCGCGGAGCAGTGTGAGGAGGCCGAGCGCGTCGTCCGGGACATCCTGGAAGGCGAGCTGGGACTGGAGCTGCATCCCGAGAAGACGGAGCGAGTCGAGCTGACCGATGGTCTGGAAGGCTTCGACTTCCTTGGCTGCCACCTGCGCAAGCGGATGAGCGGGCGGACGTGGGAGAAGTACCGGCGGCGCCGATACTACCTCCACCGATGGCCCAGCGCGTCAGCGATGAAGCGGGCTCGGGAGCGAATCAGGGAGCTGGTCAACCCGAACTGGAACGGAGTGAAGGACGTGCGGGCGCTGTTCCGTCGTCTCAATCAGCTTCTGCAAGGGTGGGGCGGCTACTTCCGAACCGGGAACGCCGCGAAGAAGTTCAATCAGCTGGACAGCTACGTCCACCGGCGCCTCCGCAAGTTCATGGTCCGCCGGAAAGGGCGGTCATTGAAGCCCGGAGAAGCCCAACAGTGGACGCGAGACTTCTTCTGGAAACTCGGGCTCCACCGACTACGAGGAACTGTCCGCTACCCCGGAGGCTTTGCGTAATGCGACGACCCGAGAGCTCGCCCGTGAGCCGTGTGCGGGAAAACCGCACGCACGGTTCGAAAGGGAGCCCTGCCGTCACTTCCAACCGGAAGGCCAGGTAAGGTTTACCAATGCGCTGGTGCCTCCTGCTCTGCCTCTTCGGTTGCGACCCCAAATCGGAGCCCGACGCTTCGCCTTCAGTGGACGCCGCCGATCCCGCCTCGGAGGCCGCTCCGCCAGACGCTGGTGCAGACGCGAGCGCCGACGTTCGCGTGCTCGATGCTGAGGCTGGGGATGCGCAGGCTCCGGATCGCGGCGTCGATGCGCGCGCCCCTGATGCGACGCCGGATGCGGGCAGCGAGGACGCGCAGGTGAGCGAGGACGGAGCCGAGGGCAGGGTCACCGACGCTGAAGTAGCGGATGGGCGCGCAGATGGCGGCGTAGATGCACGAAGCCCGGACGCGGCGGCCCCGGACGGGGCGACTCCCGACGCGACGACCCCGGACGGAGCGACCCCGGACGCGGCGGCCCCGGACGTGGCGGCCCCGGACGTGGCGGCCCTCGACGCTGCAGCACCCGACGCCCTGGCCGCTGACGCCGTCGCCGCGAACCGATTCGACCCCGATC
>CAZMDZ010000473.1:0-2533 GCA_964565175.1 uncultured Planctomycetales bacterium | reverse complement strand
AACGCTCTTAAGGGGAGCGGTAGATGAGTATAGTCCTCGAAATCACAATGAGTTGCATCCTTTACAATTTTGGGCAACTGCTGAAGAAAACTATTAGCCGCATACTGGCCCAGATGGGCTTCTGGCAAGCCTGATGCCATTTGCAGGCAAGCGCGGATTGCTGAATCGCGATCTTGAACAACCAACAATCCAACCCTATCTGCTGTGAGTTCAGCAGCTCTTCTAAGCTCAAGCAGAAATGAGCGTTCAGGGTCTGACTCAGATTCCTCAGGGCATGGATACCCGTGGTGCTCAAACATGGCATGGCCGAATTCATGTCCAATCACAAACTTAATCCCAGCTTCACTAAAATCACGAATTAGTTGGCCCGACACGGCAAGGATTGGCTGCACCTCCTCGGATTCGACGTTATTGACCAGAAAGCATGAAGCAGAGTGTTGCCAGTCGGAATAAACAAAAGCACGCCAGCTGCTTTGTTCAAGCAAACTGGCCACAGAACTAATAATTGAATATAGTCCTGGAAAAGTCTGCACGGTGACTTCAACCGCATTCGCCAGGTAACGCCCTAGGGCAGCGGCGGCAACATCTGCGTCACGTGCTGCCACCTCCTCAGCGCTTAACGCAATCTCTGGGAAATCACCTGCAAACCGTATAGAGGACAGCTCAAGAGTCAATCGAGCAACTCCTTCCTAGCACGACCAATCATGTCAAGCATTTCTTTTGCACGAGCTGCTGTTTGGGCATTGTCGTGGTGTACTAAACTATTCCATTTCCGGAAAGCCTGATTTAGGTGTCGTCGAATTTCACTTGATTCCATTGAACCATCAACACCGAGGACTCCAAAATCACAGACGCCTTTTTCCAATGCAAGGTCTTCAAGAGCCATTTTTTTGCCTAACAACTCCCGCACAAGGCCTTTGTCAACGGAGAGATGATCGCAAAGGTCATAAACAAAATCCAACTCAGATTTGTCGGCTACGCCGTCTGCAGCCAGCACTTCCACGCAGAGCTCGACGGCTTCAATACTGAGTGGCTCATTATCAATCACTTGAAGATCGCGTAACGCGCTACTCCTCAACTCATCCAAAGATTCATCTGATTTCGCTTTGCCCAAAGCGTCGCGGATTGCGTTTTGCAAATCGGCTTTAAACGCAACGCTATCCTCAACCAATTCAACACGTCGCTTAGCGACATCCCGGATAATGTCCAACTCAGCCTGCTCCACGGAGCCGTCCATCATGGCAGCAACCACAGCAAGCCGCATGGAGGCCAGGATTGATTTCTTTCGCTCCTGCTCAATTGCAAGATACCCATATGCGGATTCCACAGCACAGGTGCCGCTCTCAAGGACTTTTGCTGGACTGCAGCCGGAAATCAACTGTCCTCCCTGATAAATAGGAACGGAGTCGGCATCAACCACCTGGTGTAGACATAGCCTTGCCTTTAACTGACTGACACCTGCCTTGGCGGGCATTGCAAGCGGAATAGGCAAAAGTCCAACAGTCACCCAATCGGTGAAATAGATGTCTTTCTGGAACAGAAAAACCTCATCTTCTTGGCAGACTAGCTCCTGATAAAAAACCGTTTCCCGCTCCTGCTTCTTATGATCCAAGCATTGAATTGGTCGGCCCTTAGAGTCTGTAATCAGAATGACTCCGATAGCAGGAATTGAAAGTGATGGAATCATCCCCTTCATCTCGACTCGAAGGTAGTCAAACCCCTCCCTGGGATCGCTCTCAAGGTGATGCTTGCTTAGACGAATAGCAAGTGGACCATGCTGTGCTCTAACAGTGGTCCTCTGAACGGCATTCGCCCCTTCTGAGAAAAGGACTTTGAACAGAGCGGGGCCAAAAATAAAAGCCAAGAGGAATAACCATTCCATTATTCAATCACAAAATCATCAATTTCGAACTCAAGTGAAGGTTCACAGTCACTGTCGAGGGCCAACTGAATTTCCTGTCTCCGCCCGCTCGCAACATCAAAAAACTCACAGTGGACAACCTGATTTACGTCATAGGAGTAAGTGACCCGAATCTCTTGCCCAGCACCTCGTCCAGGAGGTAGGGTAAGAACAGCTGATTTTTTAATGGTAACTAAATCGGGGTCTCTTTCATCGTAGGAGCACTCAGTGACTTTGCATTCAACTTCTGTCTGATTATCGTGAATAGTATAAAACGTATCTGCCGCCTTGCATGGAAGCTGCGTATCCTTACGAAGGATGATAGAATTTACTAACTCACCAGATGCCCCATCCAGTGAGAGTGTGCCATAATTTTTGTTAGTCACATCTGACAGAGAAGTAGATGCAAGTGCCATTTGCTGAGCTCCAGAGAGCTCTCCATCACTTGCCTCCAACCCAGCGCGTATGGCAGCTCCGAGGCAAACCGCTTCATCTACGTTTGGAGCGGAAGTGACGCGTTCTCCGCCAAACATTTTTTTCAGCTGTTCATATACTGCGGGGACTCTAGTACTCCCACCTACGAGAACGACATGATTGACGTCACATGGATTCATCCTGGCATTTTCTAACACC
>CAZMDZ010000472.1:0-2536 GCA_964565175.1 uncultured Planctomycetales bacterium | reverse complement strand
CAGCACCTGGCTCACTCTCTGTTATGCGTATGATTAACGAAATTGGCAATCATGTGCGGGCTGGTAAGAACCGTAGGACTGCATTAATGTCTATCCTTAGTGTTACACACCCGGATTTCTTAGAATTCTTGCGCGTGAAGCTCGATAGAAACGAACTTACCAATTTTAACATCTCTGTTGCTATCACCCAAACCTTTATTGATGCTGTTGAACAAGATAAAGAGTGGTATTTCACGTTTGGAGGTCGTCATCAGCGTTATTATATGTACGAAATCGACCGAAAATCAGAAACAGGGGATTCTACTATTGAAGTTGTGGCGTTTGACGAAGAAGACGCACTTAACCGCGCGAAATTGCATTATTTAAAACATTTTGAGGATACTTTTGATAATGTGCGCAAAAAGGAAATTCGTGCACGCGAGCTATGGGAAAAAATTATAACAAATGCCATAGAATGCGGAGAACCGGGGATTTTCAACATTGATTTTGCTAATGAATACACTAATGTATCGTATTTTGAACACATGCCCTCCACTAATCCATGTGGTGAGGAGGTTCTTCCGGCGTATGGAAATTGCTGTCTTGGTCACGTCAACCTTTCCAATATGGTTACGATGGATGGGGATGTTGATTGGAAGCGTCTCGCTAGGACTGTACGCTTGGGTGTTAGGTTCTTGGATGATGTCCTTGCTGTAAACTACTTCCCAATCTCTGAGTGCAAGGATGCAGGGTTTCGCAGTAGGCGAGTTGGACTAGGGGTGACGGGATTACACTATTTTCTTATCAAATTAGGGTATAAGTACGGTGATGAATCTTGCCTTGAATTCCTAGAGCGTCTTTTCGCCACTATTAGAAACGAGGCATATAAGGCTTCTTGCTCCCTTGCAAAAGATAAGGGTAGTTTCGAAGCATATGACTGGGGTAAACTCAAGAAAGAGAAGTTTTTCAAGACTCTTCCGAGCCGTATTAGGGCTGAAATTAGGCAGCACGGTCTTCGTAACGCTGTATTACTTACTGTAGCCCCTACGGGAACCATTTCAATGGTCATGGGTGTGTCTACTGGTATTGAACCCATCTTTTCTCCCGTGTATAAACGGCGCTGGAGAACTGCTTCTGAGGACGTCTGGAATGAAAGCTACGTCGTAGATAATCTTTTCAAGGAGATGTATTTGAGAGGGGAGGACGTGTCTCACGTACTTGGTGCTTACGATGTGTCCCCTGAGGAACACATTAAAGTTCAGGCAGTTATACAATCTTTTGTTGATTCTGCTCTTTCAAAAACATGCAATCTCGCGGAAAGTTATAAAGTAACAGATAACACAATCGACACATTAACCCAATATGCCTCGGAGATTAAAGGTTTTACTTTCTATAAAGCAGGGTCCCGAGGTAATGAACCTTTAACCGTAGTTGATTGGAAGTCTATAGACTTAGACAAGCTTATAAACAGCGGTGTTTACGAGGAGCGCTCCGATGGAGTGGACTCTTGCAAGAATGGGGTATGTGAGCTATGAAAAAGTTTGCTAGTTATAGAAACTTTGATTATTGTTTATCCTGACACTCATCAAAAGCCTTCCGGCATTCCTCACTAATTGGCGCATCATCAGGTATGGATACATTGGCTGGGGGAAATGACCCGGAAGCGACATGCCCGCAGATGTTGGGAGGTACCATCCCTCCCCTAACAGGTGCAAGAGCACCTCCCATTGCTGAACACGTTGGCGCATTGGCGCAAGCCCTCTCAAGTATATTTGTACCATACGCACTAGGATTCCCAGTTCGCAACTTGTTTTTTGCCGATTTCCCGTTTGCGTCTTTCTTCTCTTTATCTTCAGGTACTTCACAGTCTGATGTACAGCATTTTACGTTTTTGCCGCACACTTTCTTCAGCAGCTCCCCCTTGCTACAAACAAGGTCACACGAAGTCACACAATATTTATATATAAAACCAGTTCCGGTGCCCCCTATGTCAGTTACATCTATGCTGGATTCATTCCCACCAGACTGGGAGCATTTAGTCCACTGTTTATAAGAAACATCATATATAAATTCAGGTCCCCCCTTGTCTTCTACAGGCTGAGGTTTTAGTCCCAAGAACTTTATGCAGGTCTCTACACATATGTAAGTATCACACTTCATTATTCATACACCGGTTTGTTTTTTGATTTACATAGAGGGGCACTTAACCAAGGCTCTTTCTTGCCCGCGCCGGGGTCTTTTCCAAACCACTTATTAAAGGCTTTCTCACCTTTTAAAGTCTTATTACCATTCTTATCCTCCCTAACCTCAAATATTTCTTTAGTTTCTCTTTCATTCCCCCTAAAAACAGGAGTCAATCCTCTTTGACATTTTTTTAGATGCACATCAGAACACCCATTAGCACACTCACAGGTCTCAGACGAAAATGAATTAACGACTTCCCCGTCATTACCATATACGAATCCGCGCCCTTTTTCATGACTATTCTTACAGGGAGGGCAGTCACTGACATTATTCCACATACAATATAAAGTGTATTTAGACTCCCCCCCATCAA
>CAZMDZ010000471.1:0-2550 GCA_964565175.1 uncultured Planctomycetales bacterium | reverse complement strand
GTTCATCGACTTCACCGGCGTAAGTTGTGTCAACTGCCGCCGCATGGAAGGGAACATTTTCCCCGAGGTCAAAGGAACTTTGGCTCGATTGGAACGAGCTCACCTATACGTTGACCGCATCACCGAGAACGCAGACTTAGAGATCTCGGTCTTTCGCGCCGCGTCGCAGCCTTACTACGCTGTGGTCGATCCAACCAAGTTCATGGAGACCATTGCGGCGGCAAAGGCTTACGATGCCAGCGAAGAGGAAAGTGCCAAGATCGACGCCAAAATGGTATTTGAGCGCAGCTTTAAAGAAAGCGTGCTGACCCGAGTTGAGGGCTATGTACCTGATCCTTCGGTGTTTGAAGAGCGCATTTCGCGCGCTTTGGAAGAAGGGCGTAAGCGTGGTTTCGATGTCGATAGCTCCGACATTCCGCCCGAACCCGAGGAAGGCAAATAGTGGTGCCTGAAGAGCCCCTTCCCCAACCCATTGCAGACGGGGAAGGGCTCGGGAACCGATTCTTGCTGTACCACGAGTTGGATGAACTCCAGCTCGTTTGGTTGCGAGAAGCGGCGTCGACCATTTGCCGGGAGAAGTACGACGGCTTGCTGGTGATTCAGTCGTTGCCGCAACCGGGTGAACTTGCGGTGCAAGTGATCAACCGTGACGGCAGCAACGGCGGGACTTGTTTAAACGGCCTGCGCGTCGTCGCTCTTTGGAGTGGCGAAGCGGATGGCGTTTTGCATATGGACGGCAAGCAAGTGCCCTGGCGACGCATGGCAATGCCGGCCATCTTCGACCCCGAAGTTGACCCGCGGGTGATTGATGATCACATCGAACTGCACCTGCTTGCCGATTTGCTGCCTGCAACATTGTGGCAGCCGACACCAATCAGCGTGGCCGGTCGAGCAGCCTGGGCGGTGGATTTCTGGAACCCGCATTGCGTGATCGAAGTGGAAGACCCGCAAGCGGTGGACCTAACCGCGCTCGCGAAAGAGGCGCGGCTGCACACCGATCTCTTCCCGAACGGCGCCAACGTCGAGGTCGTCAACTTTGACCGCGCCGAGATGCGCGTCGACGAACGCGGCGTAGGGGAGACGCAGGCTTGCGGAAGCGGCGCTGTAGCGGTGGCTGTGGCCATCTGGGGGCGTCGTCAGGCTGCGGTCACCCAGGCCGCGGACGGTGGCACCAGGCAGCCGTTGTTGGTGCAAATGCCGGGTGGAAATTTGACCCTGGAGCGCCCGTCCAGCGGCGGAATTCGGTTGGCTGGGGGCGCAACGGTGACCTGTTTTGAAGGGAAATAGAATTTCCTACATGAAGCGCGCGCAAGATCCTTCTGGGTAACAGCTTGCGTCGGCGTTGGCGGCGGAATACTGCTCGCATATTGACCGCGGAGATGGTGAAATATGCACGCTTCTAGGCACAACCCTCGCCCGCCTTTATGCCCGACGAAACCCTAGTCATCCCGGATAACGCCGACGATCTGCTGATCGAACGCGAAATGCGTGAGTCGTACCTGACTTACGCGCTTTCGGTGATCCTCGACCGCGCCCTGCCCGACGTGCGTGACGGCCTCAAACCGTCCCAGCGTCGCATCTTGGTTGCGATGAACGACCTCAGTCTGCGGCCCAATTCCAAATACAGGAAATGCGCCAAGATTGCCGGTGATACATCCGGTAACTACCACCCGCACGGTGAGTCGGTGATCTACCCGACGCTGGTGCGGATGGCGCAGCCCTTCCGCTTGCGCGCGCCGCTGGTGGATGGTCAAGGTAACTTCGGTTCCATCGACGGCGACCCGCCAGCTGCGATGCGATACACCGAAGCACGCATGGGCGGTCCAGCCGAGGAAATGCTGGCCGACCTCGACAAGCAGACCGTCGATCTGCGCAGCAACTACGATGAAACGCGCACTGAGCCGGTGGTACTACCGGGCCGTTTCCCGAACCTGTTGGTCAACGGCTCCGAGGGTATTGCCGTTGGTATGTCGACCGCGCTGCCGCCGCACAACCTGCACGAGGTGATCGCGGCGATTCGCATGCTTCTCGACGACCCGACGGTGTCGATTCACGACCTATGCACAGTGATGCAAGGTCCGGACTTCCCAACCGGCGGCATCATCTGCGGCAAGGCTGGACTGCTGTCCGCATTCCACACCGGCCGCGGCAAGGTCACGCTGCGCGCGCGCATGCACCACGAAGAGCCACCCAAGGGCAAGGGTCGCTACAAGTTGGTGGTTACGGAGATCCCGTACGAGCGCGAGAAGTCGGCAATCATCGTCAAGATCGCCGACGCGGTCAAAGACGGACGCATCGAAGGCATCTTCGACATTCGCGACGAGTCGGACCGCGATGGAATGCGGCTCGTGATTGAGATGAAGCGCGGCGAGGACGAGAATGTCGTCCTGAACCAGTTGTTTCATCGCACGCCGCTTCAGACCAGCTTTTCGATTATCAATATCGCCCTGGTCAAGGGCCGGCCCCAGACGCTCAACCTCAAGCAGATGTTGGTGGCATACCGGGACCACCGCATCGAAGTCATCCGCCGCCGGACGCTGCATCTGTTGA
>CAZMDZ010000470.1:0-2571 GCA_964565175.1 uncultured Planctomycetales bacterium | reverse complement strand
ACGACCCACGAACGACCACCGTTTACACCAACCTTGGCAAGCGAAAACTTACTGCTCGACCCTTGGGCGCCTCATCGGTGCAAAAGCAGGGCGATTGGTCGTTTGCGGTTTTGGATGGCGGTCAAGGCGACTTTGAAGTCGGCAAGTTGGAAGCCGGGGTGGAATTGCCAAAGCGCAAGTTCAGCGCGGAGGCATGGGTGCGAGTCGATCAGCCGTCGGAATGGGGCGGCATCGTTGGCGCGGCGCAGGACAACGGCTCCTATGAGCGTGGTTGGTTGCTGGGCTATCGCAAGAATCACTTCAGCTTTGCATTGAAGAGCACCAAAGGCAGCGAGCAACTGGCATGGGTGCGCGCGCCGCAAACGTTTCAGGTCGGCGGTTGGCACCATGTGGTGGGAACTTACGACGGCAAACGCATGCAGTTGTTTGTTGATGGTGAATTGGTGAGTGAAGGCGAGAGTGCCATTGGCGACGTCGACTATCCCGATGCCGGTTGGTATCAATTGGGAGCTTACCGCGATAAGGATGAATACTTCCGCCTCAAAGGTGCGCTGCACGAGGTTAAGTTGCACAATCAGGTGTTGAGCGCGAGTGCGGTGAAAAAGGCTTTTGCCGCTAAGGCGGAGCAACTGCCCGCTCCGTTGGTAATCGCGCCGCCGCGCAAGCTGCCGGTGGCCGACTTGGAATTGCTCACGCAGCCATGGATCCGCCTGTACCGCGGAAACCACAACGCCGGTAGCAGTGTGGACGAGCAAAACGGTTACGCCGACGTCAGCTGGTCGACGTCTTTTGAGACCGCCACCGAGATTGAATTCCTCGCCGCCGCCGACGTGCCCGGCCCTGACGGCAAATTCCCGTTGCAGCCAGTTGCGGGTTGGAAGCCAATGCCCGAGCTTCGTTTCCAGCAGTTGCAGCCCACGCGCCAACCTCATCCTGGCCATCAGCATTCGGTGCGGATTGAGGGTTTGCCACCGCGTAGCGTGCAGCATTTCCGAATCCTCGTCCGCGACGGGAAACAGATCCGGCGCAGCAAGATTTTTGAGCTCGACACGCATTTTGCGCAGTTTGAATCCGCCGAGCAAAACCCGAATTCCTCCGCGCTGATTGTCACGCTTGGCAAAAAAGTGAGCGAGGATGAATTGGACCGCCTTGGATTGCTGACGCCGGGTGCACGGGTCCACCATTTCAACAGCGAGGAATTGCAAACGTTGCCACCGCTGAGTTTGGATGCCGTCGTCCTTACGGATCAAAAAGATGTTCCGGCGGAACAGGTGGCTCGAGTTTTGAAGCCTGCGGGGGTTTGGTTGGATTCCACCGAACGCAATCGCCTTCCTGCTGGTGTTTCGATCGATCCAGTCGACGAAGCTAATCCTTACCACCGCTACCTTCGAGATCCTGCGACGCTCGGCCAGGGCAGCTGGACTCACCTTTACGGCCGCGCCGACAACACCGCATTCGGTGGCGAGTCTTTGTCCGGCGCATCAAGCGTGAACGAAATGGAAGTGCAGTGGGTGGCACCGCCTGGGCCGCGCTATCAAGCGGATCGCCAAAGTCGTCGGCCAGCGCCATTGGCTCAAGACGGCAAGCTTTTCTTGCAAGGGAAGGACCGCATTTTGGCTTTGAATAGCTTCAACGGGCAAACCTTATGGGCTTGGGAGCTGCCCGGCTTAAACCGATTCAACATGCCACGAGATTGCAGCAATTGGTGCTTGGGCCCCGATTCCGCTTTCGTGGCCATGGATGGCTATTGCTGGCAGTTGAACGCTACCGACGGTCGCCAGATGGCTCAATACTCGGCGACGGATTTGTACAACCAAGGCTTGCCCAGCGAGCAACAGGAAACGATGAACTGGGGCTACGTCGCCCATGTTGGGGATACCTTGCTTGGAAGTGCGACTCGGCCCGGCAATACTTTCACCGATTGGTGGGGCGGAACCTATTGGTACGACGCTCGGGAAGGCAGTGCCACCGCCAAGGTCTGCAGCGACGCGTTGTTTGCGTTGCCGAGTCAGTCTACTGAACGCAAGTGGGTTTACCGCGGTGGCTTGATCCTGAATACCACCATCACCGTCGCCGACAACACCGTTTACTTCCTCGAAAATCGTTCGGCTGAAAGGAAGCAAAGCAAGGAACGACGCTTTGCCGGTGCCGGGCTGTTTGAGGACTTGCACATGGTCGCGCTGGACTTGCGCGATGGAACCGTCAAGTGGCAGCGCGAAGCCAAACCGCTGCCGGGCGACGTCGCCGTTTGGCTGGCGGCCAGTGAAGGGCGATTGGTGTTGGTGACTTCGCACAAGAATCCTTCGGTGGGTGAGCAAGGTGGTGAATTTGCCGTCTATAGTTTCAGCGCGCAAGATGGCGGCAGTCAGTGGCGGCGCAAATTTACCTGGGAGGTGGATCACCATGGCAAGTCGATTTCGCGGCCGGCGATCGTCGGCGGGCATATCTACCTGCGGCCGGTAGTCTTGGATTTAGACAACGGCGACATCATCCAGCAGGCTTTCCCCAAAGGACATCAATGTGGAAGTTACGCTGCTTCGGAGCATGCGGTTTTCTTGCGTTGTGGCAATT
>CAZMDZ010000469.1:0-2574 GCA_964565175.1 uncultured Planctomycetales bacterium | reverse complement strand
ATCCTCAGTACTCCTCCACCCGGTCCATGAAGTGCCATCATCTAAAACTATAGTATCTTTAACTATAGGCATAACAGCATGTGCCGAAGGGTTCCTGAGGATGACCCTTAATACCCCCTCACTCCAGTCCGAGGCTAACATACCCCTGCCAGACCTACTTTTCATCCATGTCCCTTGTACTTCATCGCGAGTAGATTTTCCTTTAATACTACTACCCGGTAGCCATGTAGCTATAGCGGCATCAAGAGTTGAGGATTTGGTGGCGACTTGGGAATTAAGTGTGACTGCAGAGCCTTGGGAAAACTCCTTAGAGTCATCCCTGCACGCTGCTAATGCGGTTTGATTGGTGGACGGTCCTGGTAAGTTGAAAGAATAGTTCCTACCGTCCGTTTGCGATTTTGCCGTATGTATATTTTTAAGGGAGGCGGACGAGTCTCCTATAAACCGCTTAAAAGTACAATCCTTAGCCTCAAAAAACCTTCTAAAGGTTCCAAAAAGAACTGAGGAGGGTATGTAAAGCCCATAAGCATCTGAAGTACGAGCTTGTACTGTAATCTCCTGGTCTTTATATGTGGTCCACTTGGATGCCTCCCTTAAAACCTTATCTAGAAAATCCAGGAGCTGTTTATCATTCTTATCCTCTTTCTCGGGAACTGTTATTTCAGGCTCAATGAGACCCTTATTTTTAATGTCTCCGGGGGCAGTACGCATCCAGGTATCTACCGCTTGTGCAGCGGCTTCCATATTTTGAAACATTGTATTATATAACTCCCTTGAAAAATTTATATCTATCAAATCCCCCACTTCCCCCATGTTTACATACACAGCGTACCCTGGGAGAGCTCCCCCTATCTTCATTAAAAGCCTTGCAAAAACCTCAGAGGGCTTCCGAAACTTTCCGTCGGGATTCACTATAGAGACATTAGAAGTTGCCCTCGCTACCTCATAGGGACCCTTTTCAGTCCCTTCAAGAAACGAGGCTGAGAAGGCTGTCGCTTGAGTTAAAAACTTCAGGGTAATAATCCTTTCTTGGGCCGTGCGGAATGAATAATCAGAAGAATACAGCACCATCTCATGAATATGAGAAAAAGCGGTGTTTATTTCCGTACGGTTCTCGGCTTTATTAGCATACCCCCAAGTTAAGTACCATCTACTGTCAAGCAAGTTACGGTTCTCCCAACCTTTATCGGGATTAAAGAGCTTATAGCTACTTATAAACAACTCTTCAATTTCCTGTGTAGGATTTCTTAAGGTTAGTACGGCCGTCTGAGATTCACCGGAGTCACCAGCATTAACATACTCAAAAGATATAAAGTTATCTTTAAGGTTTAAGGGGTCAGTATATTTACCCTCCTCATTAAGTTCCTTAATATTATTAGTGACTAAAAGTACAGGAGGATTAGTATCCCTGTACCCTACATTAATCTCATCAAAAGAAACATTACTCATTCTAGATTATAGGAATTTTTATCTGCTTTCCGCTATAAAGTTCCTCAAAAGGGTCTTTAATCTTATTTGCTTCACAAATAAGCCACCAGTAGTTGACCGTACCATAAGATGCATACGATATCAAATCGGGGCGGCCCTCTAGACCTGCAGGTATCATTGAAACGCGAAAATCTAAATTAGGCAGCGTGTTTTTAATGTAATCCTCGTACTTTTTAGAGGATACCAAGTTAGTAAAATTCTTACCTCGATGAAGATAAGATTCACTTTCGTACGTAGAGTACCTAGAATTTTTTCCAAAATTAAACATTAGCTAGGGTTCCTTTGCTTAGACGCTCTGTCGAGGGACTTTAAATCAAAAACATCAGAAAATCCAGGTAAACTGTCACTGATAGACTTTGTTTGCCTAAACTCCTCTAGTTGAAGTCTAAAATGCATTCTTCTAGGGAGAAGAGTTCTAGGGTCCATTCCAGCGGCATTATCGTAATCAATGTTATAATTGGTAACTATAAAAGGCTCCTCATAAAAGTTAGTACCGTGACGAAGTCTTACTATAGGAGGTCCCTCGGCGTGAGTACCCCTTAAACCCTTAGGGGAATTACCTAACACGGAAGCTCTAACAGTGTCAATCATATAATGCATATAGGCAGCCACTAAAACACCTATATTCTTACTGCTTAACCCCCATGCGGAAGCTAGGGAAGGGGCTATAGGATTCATCATCTTATCCCCTAAGGTTGCTTCATAAGTTTTCTCTTCTGTTTCCGCAGGGACAAACCCGCCCGCCTGAAGAGAATCCATCTCCATTCTAGGACCAACAGACACATTTGGCTTCCAGGTTACTTTCATGTCAGGACCTGAACCCCTATCGACGTCTACCAAATGACTCTTATTGGTGGTGGAACCACCATTGAGAAGAGCACCTCCTTGGTCTATAATATACCCTACGTACTCTTGTATTCTATCTTGCGCCCACCCAGGACCAAAATTAGAAATATTATAAAAATCCAAAATATGAGGAAAGGTTACACTGAATTTAAGGGACACTTTTCTCACATCTGTACCTACGTATAACCTAGCGGGGTCATTTCTTTGTACTATCTGAGTCTTGGCGTATATGGGACTCCT
>CAZMDZ010000468.1:0-2613 GCA_964565175.1 uncultured Planctomycetales bacterium | reverse complement strand
GGATGCTCGAAGTGGAACGCGGCGTTTGCACGCCGTACAAAGGCCACTACTCCGATTACTTGGAAGCCAAGCAAAAGGAGTTGGAGTCCAGCGAGCGCTCGCAGGATAAGCGCAAGAAGCGCTTGTCGAAGGAACTGGAATGGGTGCGCAGCAATCCGTCCGCCCGTGGCAAGAAGAACAAGGCGCGGATGCAACGCTATGACCAATTGGTCGATGAGCAGCAGTCGCTGAAGCCGGACAAGATCGACTTGGTGATTCCGGCTGGTGAGCGCTTGGGCAACAAGGTGCTCAACCTGCACGACGTCAGCAAGGCCTACGGCGACCAAGTGCTGTTGGACAAGCTCAATCTCGAGATCCTGCCAGGCGCTATCGTCGGCGTGATTGGCCCTAACGGTGCCGGTAAGACTACGCTGATGAAGATGGTCTGCGATTTGGAAGTCGCGGACTCCGGCAAAATTGACCGCGGTTCCACCGTCGAAATTTGCTTCGTCGATCAGCGCCGCGCCGAGCTATCGGACACCAATTCGGTTTACGAAGAGATCAGCGGTGGCTTGGAATTCCTGCCCTTCGGTGGCGGCGAGATTCAATCACGCGCTTATGTCTCGCGCTTCAACTTCAAGGGTGCGGACCAGGAAAAGTTGGTCGGCAACCTGTCGGGTGGACAGCGCAACCGGGTGCAGTTGGCCAAGATGCTGCGGGTCGGCGGCAACGTCATCATTCTTGACGAACCGACCAACGATTTGGACCTGCCCACGACGCGAGTTTTGGAAGAGGCGATTGAGCACTACGCCGGTTGCATGTTCGTGGTCAGTCACGACCGTTACTTCCTCGACCGCATCTGCACTCACATCCTGGCCTTTGAAGGCGAAGGCAATGTCGAGTTCTACTACGGTAACTACACTGACTACACCACTTGGCTGGCCGAACGCCAGGCTGCAGGGGAAGTTGGCTACGAGTCCAAGGCGTCGAAGTACCGCAAGCTGACGCTATAAGGTCGTCGGCAAGAGTTCTCTTGGTTGAGAGTTGCAAGCCGCAGCGCAAAATATCGTGCTGCGGCCCAGGTTTTTTAGGTCATGCGTCGATATAGATCTGCCACAACCTGGCAATCATTGACCATGAACCACAACTTCGACGACATTCAGAGGATGGCCGATCAAGGCCACCCCGCAGCCCAGTACAACATGGGCATTTGCTATCTCTTAGGGGAAGGCGTTGCGCGCGACATGACCACTGCTATGCAATGGTTCCGCCAAGCGGCCGATCAAGGATTGGCCGAAGCGCAATACAATCTTGCTTTGGGATATCGTCGCGGAGAAGGCCTTCCAACCGATCACGAAGAGGCCTTGCATTGGCTGCAGCGGGCCGCCGAATCGGGCTATCCGGATGCGCTGGTCAATTTGGGCATCGTCTTGCAGGAAGGAGATGGCGTCGCTGTGGACGTAAAAGGCGCTTTGCAGTGCTATCGCGAAGCAGCCGAGGCCGGTCACCAAGTCGCGCAATACAACCTTGCGCTAATGTTTTTAGAGGGCACTGGCGTCCCGCAAGACCTGAAAAAAGCGTTGATTTGGTTCCTTGCTGCCGCCCGCCAAGGGCATGCTCCAGCCCAGGAAGCCGTCGCCATTGCTTACTTGCAAGGAGAAGGCACCGACGTGGATATGGAGGAAGCTGGCGTATGGATGGAGCGAGCTGCTTTGCAGGGGCTTTCCTCGGCCCAGCACAATTTGGCGGTGCTTTACGCCACCGGCCAAGGCGTCGATCAGGATATGGACCAGGCCGAGCACTGGAAGGCCAAGTCCGAACAGCGTGAAGCTGCCTAAGAAAATCCTGCTGGCAATCGAGAGGGAATCCCTAAAGGGTGTTCCCGCAGCGCTTGCATTCCGTCATTGCCATCGGCACCGCTGATAGCGGCATTTTGCAATGCGGGCAGCGCCATAAAAAGCGCAAGCCGATCAAGCCGACGACCGCCAATCCAGCCACCCATGGTTGGGCTGCATGCTCGCGTAGAAAGGCTGTTGCGACGAGGGCGATCAAAATAATCGCGCCCGTCAACCAAGCCCAGCGCAAGCGTTCGGTGATGCTCATCTGCTGTCGCTGCAGTTAGCAGCCCTTGAAGTTGGGCGCTCGCTTTTCGGCGAACGCAGCAAGGGCTTCCAACCGATCTTCGGTGGGAATGATCGTCGTGTAGCACTCGGTTTCGAACTGACGCGCTTCAGCGTCGGGGAGATCCCAGCCCCCTTCCATCGCCCGTTTGGCGGCTTTCAGCGCCAGTGGACCGTTGCCCAGCAAAGCATCGACGTAGCTTTGGCCCAGAGCTTGAATTTCGGCGGCTGGGGCGACTTCATTGACCAAACCGACCTGTAGAGCGTCGGCGGCAGTCAAGCGTTTGGCCATCAAGATCAACTCTTTGGCTTTGGCAAGACCAACCAAACGCGGCAAGCGCACGCATCCGCCAGCGCCAGGAATGATGGCCAGGCTGGTTTCGGTCAGCCCGATCATCGCCTCAGAAGCCAGGATGCGCAGATCGCACGCCAAAGCCATTTCGCAACCGCCGCCGAAGGCATGACCATTGAGGATGGCATTCGACGGCTGCGGCAAAGCGGCGACGTCGTCCAT
>CAZMDZ010000467.1:0-2678 GCA_964565175.1 uncultured Planctomycetales bacterium | reverse complement strand
GCTTCTGTCGAGGACGACGGTCCTGAATTCAGTCTCGCCAATGACGACGTTTTGGTCATGGCGGGGGGGCTGCCGCCATTCCCATTCATGCAAGCGGCTGGGGTGAGCTTCGATCCGGCTTTGCACCCCGAACAGGCAGTTCTTGCCGAGCAAGGAACCGGCTTGCGCTGGGCGCTGTACTTGACCATGGTCGCCAGTTTGCTAACGCTAACTTTTTACTGGCTGCACCTGGAATACTATCAGGCGCCACTGGAGCAACGCGTCGACATGGCCGAGCACGATTGGTTGCGCTCCTCTCGTCGAGCCGGTTTGATTTTTGGTTTGACGGCGGCGGCGTGCATGATCGCAAATTTGGCTTACCTTCTGCGCCGCGCTCACTGGTTCCCACTTTCCTTCGGTAGTTTGAAACTGTGGATGACCACCCACGTCGGAACTGGTTTACTTGCGTTTTTGGCGGCTTGGGCCCATTCCACTTTTTCGCCTGAATCGACGATTGCGGGTCATGGATTGCTTTGTTTGGGGGCGTTGGTCGTGACCGGGGCGATTGGCCGCTACTTCTATTCCTATGTTCCGCGTGCCACCAACGGCCAGGAACTGGCGTTGGAAGAGGCGATGCGCGAAATGCATCAAACTTCGCAGCAGTGGACGCGTTTGCATCGTGAATTTGGCGAAAGCGCGCGCCAGCGCATTGCCCAACTACTCGAAACCACTCGTTGGCGCCGCGGTTTCTGGGGCAGTTTAATGGGTTTGATTGGCTCGCGCCGACGTCTACGCGCGGCGCTGCGAGACTTGCGCAACGAAGCACGTCAAGCTGGCGTCGACCGTATGGCGACAGCTTCTGTTTTGCAGTTGGCTCGCAAGGTTTACCGCAGTTCATTGACCACCAGCCATTTCGACGACCTCAATCGCTTACTCAGCAGTTGGCGATACTTCCACCGGTGGCTGGCTTTTTTAGTTGTGTTGTTAGTAATCGTGCACGTGGGCACCGCTCTGCGCTTCGTCTCGTGGGAGGGTTTACTGTGAACCGATGGAAGGAGGTGCAGCAATGACTTGGCTGTGGAAATCCATGGTTGCGTTGGGTTCGGCGGCGATCGTCGTTTTCCTGGTGTGGCGAGATCTGCAGGACGAAAAGTCCGGCGAGATCACTGCGGTTCACGCCCAAGTCGCCGAGTTGCAAGACGGGGCTGCCTGCGACGCCTGCCATGGCGATGAGCAAACGTCGATGAAAGAAGCTTGTTTGCATTGCCATCCAGCGATTGAGCAGCAGCTGGTTGATGGCGAAGGATTGCATGCTCAATTGCCGCAACAAAAGTTAGCCGGGTGCGGCAGTTGCCATTTGGAGCACGTCGGCCGGGATTATCAGCTGTCGGGCGAGCGCAGTTTTCGCTTGAGCGGCTTCCCCGGCCCTGACGGTTTTGAACACGGCTATGACCACTTTGACTTACATGGCAAACACGATCCTCTGGCGTGCAAGGATTGCCATCCCAAAGCCGACAAGCAACTGTTGGCAGTGGGGGAGCAGCGCTACTTGGGGCAGGTGCAAGCCTGTGAACATTGCCACGAGGATCCGCACCAGGGCAAGATGCAGCGTGAATGCAAGGCATGCCACGGCCAAATGCATGAGTTTGTGGATCTGTCGGGTTTCGAGCACGATCAGCGCTTTCCGCTGCATGCGTCTCATGGTGATTTGAAGTGTGCCGATTGCCATGAGCAGAACAGTGCGCATTCGGTCGAGGCACTTTCCGGCGACGTGGATGCAAGTGTTTGGCGGAGTTGTCAGCAGTGCCACGAATCGCCGCACCGGCCGCAGTTCACCGCTGGCGCTGGCTGCGACGATTGCCATAGTGAAAAACACAAGTCCTTCGCCGGCAAGGAGGCGACGATTTCGATCGATCAACACGCCGCCAGTGGTTTTGCCTTGCAGGCGCCGCACCTAGATTTGGCCTGCGAGAAGTGCCACGGTTTGGAGTTGGGAACCGACTTTGCGTTGCGCTTCCCAGGGCGGGAGCAAGATCGATGCCAGCAGTGCCATCAAGATCCGCATCAGGGGCAATTTGATCACCCGCCCTACTTGGAGCGCGGCTGTTTGAGTTGCCACTATCAAGAGCGTTTCCAACCCCATCACTTTGATGTCGATCAGCATCAGCAAACCGCTTACCCGCTGACCGATTCCCATCGCCAAGCCGAATGTCAAAGCTGTCACCAGGAAGGGCATTTTGCGGGTACCAGTCAGCGCTGTCAGGATTGCCACGCCGACGTCCACCGCGGAGCTTTTGAGGGGATTCCCTCTTCGGCCGGAGCCAGTGACTCTGAATCTAGCCACTTCGAGGCAACCCAGGAAGGCGCCGGTCCAGGCAATTGCGCGCTCTGTCATCGCCCGAGCAAGTTCCGCGATTTGGTCAATGAGTTTGATCATCAACATTGGACCGAGTTCAATCTTGTTGGAGCCCATCGCAAGCTGGAATGCGAGAGTTGTCACGCGCGAACCGCTGCCAGCGCCGACGGCCGCACCTTTGGCTGGGCTTCGGCTATGCACGACGGCAATCCGGCGGCTTGCGGGGGCTGCCATCAAGATCTCCACCGCGGACTATTTCAGCAGTCTGATTTGCCGGTGGAATATCGCGGCAACCACGGCTGTGCCCGCTGTCACGACCAGCACACCTTCGATCAATCCCAAC
>CAZMDZ010000466.1:0-2688 GCA_964565175.1 uncultured Planctomycetales bacterium | reverse complement strand
TGACCCTGACGCCTACCAAGAGGCTTTGGATAAAATGCGCGCCAAAATAGAGGATTGAAGAGGATCGATTAGTTTGGCAGCTCAAAACCCTCACTTTCCAACAGCGCGCGCTTCAGCTTCAATCCACCTGTAAATTCGCCCAGACCCTGGGCGGCCCAAACGCGGTGTCATGGGATCAAAAGCGGTAAGGGGTTTTGCCCCATGGCGGTGCCGACGGCGCGGAAGGCACGGGGCGAGCCAGCTTTGGCGGCGACTTCGCCGTAAGAGAGTTTTTGGCCAGCCGGAATTTCAAACACCGCCTGATAAACCTGGCGTCGGAATTCGGAATCGCCCGGCATTTGCCACGGGCCGGGGAAAGGATCGACCTGCCCCTTTTCAAAGTGCTTGAGCCAAGTCCTAACCGCCGAGGCGCTCGGCGCATTTTTGGGCCGCTTGCCCACAATGCCCAGCTCACGCCGAGGACGCGTCGAAATCTCGACCAAGGTGCCGTCGGCGGCGAAGGAAAAGCACACTTTGCCCCAGTGTGCTTGCACAGTTTGAAAGTAGGCGGCTTCCATGCCGTCAGCTTAACCCGGCTGACCGCGTCTGAAAAACCCGTGCGACTTCGAGCGAGCTAGCGGCCCATGTCGGGCAACGCGATGCGGTACTTCAACTCCTCAATGAAGCCAAGTCCCGGGTCCTTCTCGACTTTGATTTTCAACACGCCAAATTGCTCGGTCAGCGAGCACAGCAAAGCATAGAAGAACACTCCGATCGCCAGCAATTCCAGCGAGCCTTGGCAGGTGGAAAGCAAAGCGAAGGTGACGTTGTCGGCACCGTTGACTGCAACGTGAGAGGTGCGCGCCATACCCACGGCGAAGGAGCCCGCCAGATAACTCAATCCGGCGATGGCGAAGGTTCGCTTACTGGCTGACGAAAGCTGGGCGAACCAGCGCGCATACAAGCCGCAAAGAATGAGCAGGGTTGCCCCAAGAAGACCGAGACTACTGAATTCAAGCAAGCCCACCGAGCGATTGATCGCCAGGAAGATAAAAATTGCGGCAAGAGAGATCCAATCGTAGCCACCACGATTTTGGCGGTGGCGAGTCACTCCAATCAGCCCCAGCACAAAAGCACAGGACATCAGACCGAGCGAAGAGAACAGGGCCGGAATGTTGCGTTCGCCATCAAAATCGAAAAGCGGCCATAAGCCCTGTGCCCATTCTTGGCTGAGATAGAACATCAGGTTGATCGCCACCACATTGCCCAAAAGCAAAAGGAAAAAGACCGCCGCAAAAGCGAAAAGAGCAGAACGAGGGTTCGTTTGGAGGTTCATGGATATTCCAATAAATAGTTGGCTCTTTTACGTCGGCAAAGCAGCGTGAAATCCTTTAGTCCGCCCGGTTAACCTAAGGACATGAGCCGCACCGAGGTCCGCCTCTGCCACGTCGTCGTCTATGACACCCAGGACTACCAGATGGTCCAGCTCGAAGAAGCCGACGGAGATTCCCCGCGCCTGTTGACGATGATGATCGGCCTGCAGGAGGCAAAGGAGATTTCGCGTACCGTGCAAGGGCAGCAACTCCCCCGCCCACTGACTCACACGCTTTTCGCTCAAACCATGGGCAAGTTAGGCGGCCGTTTAGAAGAGGTCGAAATCCGTGATATCGATATGACGGACAGCACCTACTTTGCTACCCTTCGCATCCGCCAGGGCGAGCAGGTCCACGAATTGGACGCGCGGCCCAGCGACGGCATCGCATTAGCCCAGAAGCTGGGGGCCCGGATTTACGTCAGCGACGAGGTCTGGACCAAGCTGAAGGAACTACCGCCGATGCCGGATGCATAAGCGAGAAATATGCGGAGAGGTGCCGGAGCTGGCCGAACGGACTGGTTTTGAAAACCAGCGTACTGCAAGGTACCGAGGGTTCGAATCCCTCCCTCTCCGCCATTTTTTTGGTCGAATCCCCCGTTTTATCTAGGATTTTGAGGGCCTAGACGGCCAAAATGAAGCCATGGGCAGGCGGCGGAAGTGTGCCCTAATACCAATCATGGATCGCGTGCATCCGAAAGAACTGAAGGGCCAAAAGGTCCTGCTGATGGGGCTAGGAAGCTTCGGCGGTGGCGTCGGGTGTGCTCGCACCTTGATCGCCCTCGGCGCCGAACTCACGATTACCGACCTGCGCACCGAAGACCAACTGGCGGATTCGCTGGAAAGCTTGTGTGAATTGCCCTGGAAAGGCCATTTCGGCGGTCACTCGAAAGAGCTCTTCGACCAAGCGGATGTCGTCGTCGTCAATCCAGCGGTTCCAAACGATGCGTCCTATCTGCAATACGCCCGCTCGCAGCCCTGCCGCTTGACCACGGAAATCAATCTAGCCCTAGCGCAAGTACCTGACTTGCCTGCAGTTGTGGTCACTGGCACGCACGGAAAATCCTCCACCGCAACCCTATGCGCGGACTTACTCGGCGCCCTGCCTGGCCGCACTCTGCTGGCTGGAAACATGGGTGGCTCGCTGCTCGAGGCAGTGCAAGGCCTGACCGCCTGCGACCGCTTGGTGCTGGAACTGTCTAGCTTCCAACTCGAACGGCTTTTAGCTCCCCCATCCTGGCCCACGGCCGTGCTCCTGACCTGCATGCGCGCAGATCACCTGGATCGTCACCAAACCATGGAGGCCTACGAAGGAGCCAAATTGCGCTCACTGCTGT
>CAZMDZ010000465.1:0-2692 GCA_964565175.1 uncultured Planctomycetales bacterium | reverse complement strand
ACTGCGACATCTTTTTGTTACACGGAACACGAGCACAAGTGATGGACTCGTTTCTCTGCCGGCCTTACACAAATTTCGCCAATAGGTGGCGCAAAGAGATGACCTGAGTATCCTTCGCCACTGGGAAGCTGTCGTTGCCGCCATAGACTACAAATTTCCTGGTGGCTTGCACATCATTGCATGCGATATGAAAACCTTTGCTCACTTTGGGTGCTAGGCCGCTTTTGATTTCAATTGCCCAGATCTCAGAGTTTGGAAAAACCAGCAACAAGTCGATTTCGGCTCCGGTTGCCGTACGGTAAAAATACGACTGGACATCGCTTGGTAGAACGGAGTGGACATTTTCGATTACCAAGCCTTCCCAACTCTTCCCCAAAACCGGGTGGCCAAGCAATCCGTCCATGGAAGAGATGCCCAGCAAACTATGAAGGATTCCACTATCTCGAACATAATGGACCGGGGACTTCACTAAGCGCTTTTTAACATTGACGTGCCACGGTTCGAGCCGACGAACCAACAGCAGATCCACAAGTAAATCGATATAGCGGGAAACTGTTTTTCCTTCGATGCCCAAGCTCCCCCCTAGCTTGGAATGGTTCACAGTGGTGCCCTGCAAGTGGGCCAGCATGGTCCACAGCCGACGAAGACGCGTTGCTGGAATTGGGAATCCAAATTGTGGTATCTCTCGCTCGAGATAGGTACGAATGAGTTGTTCTAGCCAACCAAAAGCTTGGCTATCGTCATCTGCCAAATAGCTATCGGGAAAGCCCCCACGGAGCCAGAGGCGTTCCAGATCTTCGCGGCTTTCAGCCAAGGCCTCGACTAGGTTCAGGCCAAATAATTCAGCATAGTGAATGCGCCCAGCTAGGCTCTCCGACGACTGACGCAATAGGTCCATGGATGCAGACCCGAGCAACAAATAATGCTCCCCTCGCCGCCCGTCTCTTCTGTTTTGATCAATAATCCCGCGCATGGAAGGAAACAATTCAGGGGTGCGCTGGATTTCGTCAAGTACCACCAGCTTCTGGCGGTGCCGCGTCAAAAACTGCATCGGATCCCCAAGCCGAACCAGGTCCCGTGGGTTTTCGAGGTCTAGGTATATGGCATCTCGCTTCGCTGCAAGGACTTGAGCCAAAGTGGTCTTTCCGACTTGGCGGCAACCAGTCAGCACAACCGCCGGTGTGGTGAGCAGGATTTTGTCCAATTTGGCCTGGACCAAGCGCGGGAGCAAAGGTCGCATTTTCGGAATCATATTCCAAATTTGCAGGGTTCGCCAGAATTTTTCCAGGCTGAAGTCTTGTTTCCACCTTTGCCTTCCTCCACAGCTAATTCTATGGCAGGCTAGTATCAGACCCATGCGCGCCCTCCTGCTGATCACCCTACTCCTAGCTGCGGCTCCATCGGTTGCGGCACAAAGCGTTGCCGAAAAGCTTGGCGACTCGCCCACCATTGAAGAACTGCAAACCCTCTACCAGCAGTATTACGACAAGTGGCTGGAAGACGTGCAAGCGCAACAGGGATTGGAAAGCCCGCATTGGCCGGAATACCCGGCGGCGGAGTTTTTCCCCTACTTTGAAAAAGCGGCGCGAGCCGGAAAGAAGGAGGCGATGGATTGGGTGCTGAGCAATTACGGCAACGTGCAGCGCCCTGGCGACGAGTTGCGGGAAATCAAATTACTGTGCGTGCGCGGGTTGATGAATTCTGAACCTGGCACAGATCATTTCCTGACGGCGGTCAACGCACTGACTTACGACTGGTATCCAGACAGTGCTATCCCATGGGCAGTGGCAGATGAGTTGTTGTTGGGGATGGGGCAACGGGTTGGCAAAGACAAGGCGGAGTTGACGGCGCGAATTCTATTTGGGCGCTACTCGGTGCATGATCGGCGCGCCGATGCGAAAGGAAAGAAAATGGCCATTCAACTTCTGGAAAAGCTGGAAAAGGAGCACGCTGAAACACGCATGGGTTCGATGGCGAAGGGTTTGTTGTTTGATAAGCGCCATTTGCAAGTGGGGATGAAGGCGCCGGAATTCGTCGGCATGGATGTGGATGGGAAGGAAATTCGGTTGAGTGATTTCAAAGGCAAGGTCACTTACCTGGTGTTCTGGGGATTTTGGTGAGGCCCGTGTGTGGGCGAGATCCCACACGAAAAAGCGCTCGTTGAGCGTTTCGCCAAAGCGCCGTTTGCGATCCTTGGTGTGAATACTGATGAATCGAAAGAGGAATACCGCGAGAAGATCGCGGAGCATGGGATTACGTGGTCGAATATTTTCGCTGGCTCAACCGAGCAAGGCGTGCCGCGTGATTGGGGGATCATGGGATACCCGACGACTTTTTTGATTGATCATCATGGCTACATTCGCCATCGCGATGTGCGCGGGGAACAAGTGGAGCTGACGGTGCAGAAGTTGTTGATGGAGATAGATGATTAAGCTGCAGTTCCACCACCAACGAACGCGGATTTATTTTCCGGCGATGAGCTTGAACTCTAGCTGATCAATCGATGAGCGAATTTCACCGGTCTTCATGTCGCCGTCCAGCATGCGTACTCGCCAAAACAAGCTGCGGCTGCCGTCGTGGTGTTCGTCAACGAAGCACTTTCCGCTCCAACCCACGCCAGCGGGAACTTCGGTCAGTGGCTTGACGTTGTTCACTTTACGCCGGGTACGCGCTTCGACATTGACGTAGATCA
>CAZMDZ010000464.1:0-2693 GCA_964565175.1 uncultured Planctomycetales bacterium | reverse complement strand
CTGGCAAACTGCCCTTGGTTTTCTGCGATCGAGGGTGAGGAAGGCACCCGATCAAGCAGAGCCTCTGCTGGAGCCTGGGTTGCTTCTGGAGCAACAAAAGGGTTGGGCGCGTCAACATTAAGCTGAAACGCCCAACCTAGAAGGAGGAGGGTGGCGGGCATTGGGTGGGGTTCCCAGTTTGGGGCTGGAACACTCTGCGCAGACAGGACAGTGAATGTTAGTCCTCGTCAAGCCGCGGAATGTTCCAGGAAAAAGAGTACCCCACGCCTAGCCCGTAGGCCCAAGAATCAAGCTTCGTCTTTTTCGTAGCTGGATTGAAGTCCTTTCAGTACCCCTGGATCAGCCAGAGTGGTCGTATCACCAATCGCCTTGCCTTCGGCGACATCACGAAGCAAGCGACGCATGATCTTGCCAGAGCGTGTCTTAGGGAGTTCAGGCGTAAAGTGGACCTGCTCTGGGCGAGCCAAGCCACCAATCAAAGTGCCGACGTGCTTGCGCAGATCCTTGGCCAGTTCGTCGCTTTGCTCGATGCCCTTGCGCAAAATCACGAAGCCGACCGGTGCTTGACCTTTCAGTTCGTGGGGAACGCCAATGACCGCGGCTTCGGCCACAGCATCGTGCGCAACCAGCGCCGATTCGATCTCCATTGTCGACAGACGGTGGCCGGATACGTTCATGACATCGTCGACGCGACCCAGTACCCAAAGGAAACCTTGCTCGTCACGCTTGGCGCCGTCGCCCGGGAAGTAAATGCCGGGGTAGCGGCTCCAGTAGGTCTCTTCGAAGCGCTTGTTGTCGCCCCACAGGCCGCGCAGCATGGCGGGCCATGGCCGATCGAGCACCAAGTATCCGCCGGCTGCTCCCTTGAGTTCGTTGCCTTCCTCATCAAGGAGTTTGGCCGAAACCCCTGGGAATGGGGTAGTTGCGGAGCCTGGCACAGTGGTCGTGATGCCGGGCAGCGGCGTAATCATGATGCCACCGGTTTCGGTCTGCCACCAGGTGTCGACGATCGGGCACTTGCCGCCGCCGATGTGGTGCAGGTACCAAACCCAGGCTTCCGGGTTGATCGGCTCGCCAACTGAACCGAGCAGGCGCAGCGAGCTGAGATCGTGCGCGGCTGGGTGCTCGTCGCCCCATTTCATGAAGGCGCGAATGGCCGTAGGCGCGGTATAAAAGACCGAAACCTTGTACTTCTCGATCAATTCCCAGAAACGATCCTGCTTCGGGAAGTCTGGAGCGCCTTCGTACAGCACCTGCGAAACGCCATTGGCCATTGGGCCGAAGACGATGTAAGTGTGACCGGTAATCCAGCCGATGTCGGCGGTGCACCAGTAGACGTCAGTTTCCGGCTTGAGGTCGAAGACCAAGTTGGTCGTGGCGTAAGCACCGGTCATGTATCCGCCGGTGGTGTGCACGATTCCCTTGGGCTTACCAGTCGTTCCACTTGTGTAGAGGATGAACAAGATGTCCTCAGCATCCATGCTCTCGGGGGCACAGTCGGTCGACTGTGGCTCGACCACGTCCTTCCAGTTGACGTCGCGCGGGTCGCCGGCAGCTTTGCTTTCGAGGCCATCGCCACGGTTCCAGACCAGGACGTTTTCGACGCTAGGGCAATCCTTGACTGCCTCGTCGACCACGACCTTCAGATCCAAAACCTTGCCGCGACGCCAGCAAGCGTCGGCGCAGACCACGGCCTTGGCCTCCTGGTCTTGCACCCGATCCTTCAGCGACGTCGACGAGAAGCCGGCGAACACTACCGAGAAGATCGCGCCAATCCTGGCGCATGCCAGAACCGTCATTGCAAGCTCTGGAACCATCGGCATATACAGCGTGACCCGGTCACCCTTCTGAATGCCCAAGCTCTTCAAGCCGTTGGCAACCTTGCTGACCTCGGCCAGCATGTCTTCATAGGTCAAGGTGCGCACGTCGCCGGACTCACCTTCCCAGTGGAACGCAACCCGCGTTCCATTGCCATCGGCAACGTGCCGGTCAAGGCACTGCACGCTGGCATTTAGTTTTCCGCCCTCAAACCATTTGGCATAGGGGGCGTTGCTCCAGTCCAGGATCTTGGTCCAGGGCTGGTCCCAATTGAGCTTCTTAGCCCAGCCTTCCCACCATGCTTCGTAGTTGGCGTCAGCCTCCTCGTATACCTTTGGGTCGCTCACGTTCGCCTGAGCGACAAAGTCCGCCGGCGGAGTGAAACTACGAGTTTCTTCGAGCAGAGTGTCGAGGGCAGTAGATGTTTGCGTTTCAGTCATGACTGGTGCTTTGCTGGCCCGGCGCATAGGCCGCGCGGAGAATCCATTACGAACCTAGCGAGTTCAACAACGGGCGGCAGCTTGCTATAAGCCAGTTCCTTGGCGGCGGCAAGTGGCCCATCCTCATGAGAGTACAGACTAAATAAAGCTTTACGAATGCCATTCCGCTCCTCGTTCGAGAAACCAGCTCGCTTCAGGCCGACGGAATTCGGCGCGCGCCAACGCACCGGGTAGGCGCCGACGACGATCGAAAATGGGGGAGCGTCTTTGGTCGCCATGCAGCCGCCCCCGAGCAAAGTCAGTCGACCGACCTTGCCGAACTGGTGAACCGCGCAGCCATTGGAGAGAAATGCAGCTTCACCAATGTGGGCGTAACCGCCTACTGCTGAGTTGTTTACTAGGATTACCCGGTCTTCAACCGTGACGTTATGGCCA
>CAZMDZ010000463.1:0-2695 GCA_964565175.1 uncultured Planctomycetales bacterium | reverse complement strand
TACGTGTATTGGCACTTTAAACTAGAGTTTTTTAGAAGTGATTCTAGTTCCTGAGAAGTTTCATCTCCGTCCTCATATATAATCCAAAACACATTAGTTTTATTTTGTTGAAGGTTAATAAGTTCCTTTATAAATTCTATACGTCTTGAGTGGTTATACGTGGGGGTAATTATGATTAATAAATCTTTCATCGTAAGTATATACAAAATAGTTCTCTTGAGCCGCTAAATACTATTAAGCGCGAGTGCAAGGCGGGAGCGCGTATACCATGCAGTTTAACGAACAGGCTAATATCAGTGGACACTTAACCATAATCAAGAAAGATGTCCAGACACAAGAAGAAACAGTAGTATTCGATGACCATAATATTATTGTCTCGGGCATGGCTGGTGCTATAACAGAGGCATTGACCTTGCCAGGCTGCAGGGAGACCACAGAATGTGGTCCGGAGTACGTACATAACATAAGCCCTCAACTCTTTTGTGGTACACTCCCTTATGATATAAACTTATTTCAGGTGGGTACTGAGGGAGACCCTTCTTTAGAGGAGCGTAATACGTACTTAATGGGCAAGCCGTTGGTGGAAAGTGAATATGGTATATCCCCCAGTTTACTAACTTTCCATCAGTTGTATGCGGGAAACAATGGCGTCCCTACAGTAGAACAAACTTTTGTTGGTATACTATCTAAGCAGTTCTACTCTCCTAACACCATCCTCTATTATATGGTATTTGATGAGACAGCCGCTAACGGGCATGTACTGAACGAGTGCGCTCTATTCAGTCAAGACCCCTTTAGATACTACAAGCCTCAGGAAGTGCCTCATATGGTCGCCTACAGGGTCTTCACACCAATTAAGAAAGACCCTTCTTTCGAATTAATTATTCGTTGGGCGATTCATTTTGGTCTAGATTGTACTCTCCTAAGTTAATAGTAGGCCAACTAGGAGAAGTTCTACTAGAACCAAAGGGGTCATAATCCCTGGTGAACAAGTAATCGGCGTTTTCGGGGTCCTTAATAAATACAATATGATACGCGCCATCCGTGGTACTTTCTACTTCATAGTCTGGGTGTTCTGATAGATTAATCTCTGATAAAGGGAACACGTAGCCTACAGGGTATTTTACAACCCAAGTACCAGCATCTAAGGTAGTTTTAAATTTAATTTCATTAGGGCACTCACTCCAATGCCATATTTTATAATAAGTTTCTTTCATATTACTATTATAGATAACTTAGATGAAAACTGATAAACGTATACTTGCAATTTTTGGGGATGGTAATTTCCCCATTCGAAGTAGTAAACTAGGGGATATTAAGTATAAACGCTCAGTTTCTAATATTATGGCCTTTTTGGCGGAAACAGCGGCAGATAAAGTTTACATTATTCCCGATACGGAATCTTGTATATTAGCAGCTATTTGCTGCAACAGGTTAGATATAAAAACAATTCTTGTAAGTCCTTTTCCCGGATTTTTTAATGGGTTATCTAAAAGAGATAAAGGACTTCTTCTTGCAGCAACCAATGATTCCCACACTTTCATTGTTTTATCAGAAGAAGTTAAAAATAAAGACGATGCATTAGACCTAATTCAAGAATCTGTAGAGTATTGTATTAAGTCCTCTTCCGCCGTTGCTTACCTAAGAAGTGAGATGACAACAAAACATTTTAAAACGTTTATGGAAAATACTGCCACGGCGGAGTCAAAAACTTATTTTGATTTAGCTTACGACAGCAGGAAGGTCCTTTCCGAATAAGTCTACAAAAGCTTGTCTATTATATTCCCATTCAGGTCTAGGGAACCCCAAAGATTCGTGCCTAATATTTAAAGGGATAACTTTATTATCCAACCCCTTTAAATGTGCTTGGAAGGTATAGAAAATATCATAAAAATCCCAATCTCCACTGAAGGTCTTAGGCTTACTTAACTGAATACCATTAAAAACCCTTCCTTCCGCACACAAAAAGACTCCGTCCATAACCACTGCCTTTCCATATGGACCAAAATAGGTGGTTTGCATATCAGATAACGTATCTCCATGTCCTACGACACCTCTAAGAGCACCTCTATCCTGCTCTGCCCACCATTTACAAGGAGGAGAGGACTGTCCAAATACAGGAGTTCCCGCTAGCCCTAAAAAGCCTGTACGAGAATCCATACTGTCTCTGATAATGTTATTAAAGTCTTTAACACCCCAAAGAATTTGAATATCATCGTGGCATAAAATAACAAGGTCATTCTTATCTAGAACTAACTCTTTGCACTTTTTTGATACTCCCTCAAAAATAGAGGATTCCCCTACTAAGAAATGAACTTCCCATCCTGCCCGAGACAGAAATGAGTGTAACTCTTGTGTAGTGCTAGACCTCTCCGAAGTTAGGTCATATCTTGTTGGTATTAAAGCATACTTCTTCACCCTATATAATAGTAATGGACCGCGAAGAAATTATAGCTGAAATGCAAAAATGTGCAGATGAGCCCACTTACTTTATCAATAAGTATGTGAATGTTATTCACCCCGTTAAGGGGGTAGTTCCATTTGAACTGTTCCCATTTCAGACTAGAATTATCACGGAAATGAACAGCCATAGATTTTCTCTAGTGAAGAAGTTCCGCCAGGCTGGAATTACGACTTTAGCTGCAGCTTATTCTTTGTGGACTATTATTTTTCAGGACCACAAGAACGTTATGGT
>CAZMDZ010000462.1:0-2705 GCA_964565175.1 uncultured Planctomycetales bacterium | reverse complement strand
CGAGGGCCAAGCTCCAACCGCAGGTCAAAGCAGCCACTCGTCGGGCGCCGCCGATCAAGCCGGAACCCACGTACCAACCGATCAGGCTAATTGCAGTGATCGCCACCGCGTCCAAAGCGAGCGCCGAGAACAGATAGACCTGACGGATGACATGGTGCGCGGCTCCGGCTTCCGCGCCGATTTGGGTGGCTGCACGAGTGCCCAGGACCAAAAAGCCAGTGAGCAGAGCAGTGCGCAAAAACATGTCGCCGCCGATTTTCATCAATACGCTGACGTCGGCGAGGTGCAACTTGGGCGACCAACCCAAGGCACTGCCCACTGCCCACAGCGCCATTGCTGCTCCCAGCCATTGGCTGATGGTCGACGCCCAGGCCGCGCCCGCGATTCCATAAGCCGGGATTGGCCCGAAGCCAAAGATCAGCAACGCATCGAGCGCGACGTTTAACACGTTGACCAGCAAAGCGATGACCATCGGCGTGCGCATTTTCTGCAAGCCGCGCAAGGAACCGAAGCAGGTGCCCATCACCAGCACCGCCGGTGCCGCCAGCAGTCGAATTTGCAAGTACTCCTGAGCCGCGGATTGCGTTTGCCCTTCGGCGCCCATCATTCGCGCGAGGTGGGCGGCGAACGGCCAGCCCAACACCAACATCAGCCCTCCAAAGCCAACGCCCAAAGCCAGCGCCAAGCTGTTTAAATCACGTGCCCGCTGATTCGAACCCTTGCCAAAGTTGTGGGCGACTTCGGACTGCACGCCGATGCCAAGGAAATTGAAAATCCAATAGCTAGCGGAAAGCAGCGTCGTGCCCACGCCCAATGCGGCTAATGATTCACTCCCTAGCCGAGTGATGAAAGCGGTGTCGACTAGGCCGGTCAATGGCTCCGCAATCAGCGAAACCAACGCCGGCAGTGACAGCATCAGCAAGGTGCGATGCGGATGCCGATCAAATGCATGGGTGGCATCGCCCGATTCCGGCGGTTCCATCGTCGTCACAAAATCATTCGCAACCGACGGCGAGTTGATCCAAAATCAGATCGCCGATTTCGTCGGTTTTGTGCACACCCACTTCCAAGCTGCGAATGCCACCGCCACGCAGCAAATGGGCGACCGCAGATTCAATTTCGCGGCTGGCGTCGGTTTCGCCGAGGTAATCGAGCATCATCACGCATGCGTTGATGGTGGCGATCGGGTTGGCGATGTTCTTGCCAGCAGCTTGCGGGAAAGAGCCGTGCACCGATTCAAACAACCCCAACTTGCCGGGATGCAAGTTGGCGCTGGCAGCGACACCCATACCACCTTGCAGCATTGCCCCCAAGTCGGTGACGATGTCGCCAAACAAGTTGGTGGTGACGGCTGTATCGATCGACTCCGGGCTTTCAATCATCCGCATGCAAGCCGCATCGACGTACAAATGTGCGGTTTCGATCTCGGGGTACTCCTCGCTCACCGCAGCGAACACGCGGGTGTACAAATCTTGCGCCCGCACTGCATTGGCCTTGTCAATCAACGTCAAATGCTTGCGCGGCCGCATCATTGCCTGCTCGAAAGCGTAGCGAATGATCCGCTCGGTGCCAGCATAGGTGTAGCGCATGGACTGCTGCGCGACCTCGTTTTCACTGCCTTGATTTTCAAACTCCGGCTTTTGCACGTACACATCTTCGGTGTTCTCGCGCACGATCATCATGTCGACTTCCTTCGGCCCTTTGCCCTTGAGCGGGCAGAACTTCTCGTCGAGCAACTTGATCGGCCGCAGGTTGACATACAGGTCCAAATCCCAACGCAGCTTGCCAATGATGCCGCGCTCAATCAACCCAACTGGAGCGCGTGGATCGCCGATGGCGCCAAGGATGATGGCGTCGGCTTGCTGGACTTGCTCGAAGGCGGCATCGGGGAAGATTTCTTCGGTCTGCAGCCAGTGCTCAGTGCCAAAGGGGTACGAGTCGATTTCCAGCTCAAACTGGTGTTGGCTGGCAGTGGCGCGCACGATGCGCAGGGCCTGATCAACGACTTCGGGGCCGACGCCGTCGCCAGCGATGACTGCAATGCGGTGGGTTTTCATCACGCTTGGGTTCGAGAATCCCGAATTCTATCAGCGCGGCGGCTTCGAAAGTATGCGGGCGATCGCTGAAACCAAGGTACCGAGCGGGATAAAAGCGGTCATTGGAACGGCTAAATAACCGGCGGAAAGCGCGGCCAAACCGAGCCGACTCCAAATCCGCAGGTGGTAAAAACCGCCCAAATACCAGCCGACCACCAGACCGATGACCGGCCCAACCGTCCAGCCCAACGGACCAAAGGTGACGAGGTCCCAGAAGTCGAGCACCATGCCCGCAGCGACTGGCCCAACGGCGTTATGCAGCCGCCTGAACCAATTCACCTTGCCAGCGACGGGCGCCTCCGGATCAAGGGCAAAAGCCAAAATGTGGCCGTCGAAATCTTGGCAATAGCCCGCCTCATGGCCCCAATCGCGCGGTTGGATTGCCTGCAAAAGCACCGCCCCCGCCTCGATGGCTCGGTCCAAGGCGGCCTGCGGTTCATCGAGCAATAAGTACAGCTCTGCTCTGGGCGCGGGTTCGTCGTCGGCATTGGCGCGTTCTGGAATGACGCCGCCAAGTAGCTCGCGAATGCCCGCTTCCGGCATCAATCCAAGTACCCCGCCGCCGGGCAACTCGAAGTCCCGTTCCGCCAGCAGGCCCAGATGGGCGGC
>CAZMDZ010000461.1:312-2712 GCA_964565175.1 uncultured Planctomycetales bacterium | reverse complement strand
GGCCGGCGATTGAAATCAATAAGTCGGGCACGCGGAAGGAAGACTTGCTGTTCAGCAAAGAAGAGCTGATGCGCGTTTGGTTGTTGCGCAAGGTGCTCAACGAAATGAACCCGGTCGAAGCGATGGAACTTTTGATCCAGCGCATGGAGAAGTCGCCGAACAACGCCGACTTCCTGATGAACCTTTCGGTTACCTGATCCGCTCTCCTTCGTTTACCCATCGGATTCACTGCCATGAGCGACGGCCACCGGGTGCTGCTCCTGCTGCCTTTCTCCCCCAACGCCGGAGTGGGCAACGCCACCACTGCGCGCCGCCTGCAAGCGGGGCTGGAACGGTTTGGCCATCGCTGCACGGCGATGGGCTTGCCCACTGAACTCCGGCCAGAAGAGGACGGTAGCTGGACGCTGCCGGAGGATCTGCAAGCCGCTGCCGCTGATGCCGATGCTGTGATTGCGCTCCATGCCGTGCGCAGCGGTCCAGTGGCAGCCGCCCTGAAAAAGTTGCATCGCTTGCCTTACTTGGTGCTGTTCACCGGCACTGACCTCAATGGCAAGCCGCCGACTTGGGCGATTGAAGCGACTCGCCAGGCAGACCATTGTGTCGCATTGGCGCCGTCGGCGAAAAAGCGGGCCAGCGAAGTTTATGGTGTCGAAAAGGTAGAAATGATTCTGCAAGCCGCCGCCCCGTTGCCGGAACCGCGCGGCGGCGCTCGCATGCCTGAGCGTTTACCGAAGCTCGATGCCAGCGATTTTCTCGTCTTTCTACCTTCGGGCGCGCGCCCGGTCAAAGATCCACGCCGCGGGGTGAAAGCTTTGCGCAAGGCGGCCAATCGTCACTCT
Organism: uncultured Planctomycetales bacterium; assembly: GCA_964565175.1. Classification (GTDB taxonomy): domain Bacteria; phylum Planctomycetota; class UBA1135; order UBA1135; family UBA1135; genus JACNIZ01. Next base: position 1,873 of record CAZMDZ010000461.1, on the reverse strand, counting down.
CACCTCAAGCTTTGGATCGCTGGCGAATCGCTGGACGACAAAGAAGCCGAAGCCTTGAACAGCGATGTTGCCAAGTTTGACTGGGTGGAATACCTGGGTCCACTGGCGACGGCTGAAATGGCGCCAGTCATGCGTCGCGCGAACTTAGTTTTGAGCACCAGTCGCTCTGAAGGTGGACCGCCAAATGCGTTGCTGGAGGCGGCATTGTTCGCCCGGCCGATTGCGGCCAGCAATATTGCCATTCATCGGTTTTTCCCAGGCTCCAATTGCATCTTCCGAGAGGATTCCGATTTGGTTCGCATGGTCGATGAATTGATCGACGAACCGCAACGAGCAGCTCTTCAAGCGCGGCAGCTATGCGAAGAAACTCGCACCCGTTTTGACCGCACCAAAGAGGCGGTCGCTTGGGATCGATTGGTGCGCAAGGCTGTCAGCAATCCCTGGAAGTCTTAGCTCTCGAACGCGGCGAAGTGCTACGGCTCTCGAACGCGGTGATGGTCTACGGCTCAATAACCAGCGGTTTTATCCACCACGTTGAGCAACGGTTCACCAAGCGCAAAACGTCGCAAGTTTTCGCGATAAAGACGATTCCAATCCTCCCTCGTCAACGCCGAACGAGCGGCGATATGCGGGGTGATGATTACGTTGGGCAAGGACCACAACGGATGCTCGGTGGGTAGTGGCTCGGGATCAGTGACGTCTAAGCCAGCGCCAGCAAGGGTGCCGTTTTTCAGCGCAGTGACCATGGCGTCAGTGTCGACGACTGGACCGCGGGCAATGTTGATCAAATAAGTGTCCATTTGCATGGCAGCGAAGGCGTCGGCGTTCATCAAGCCGCGGGTTTCCTCCGTCAGCGGCACACAAAGGACAACAACGTCGGCATCGGGCAACAGCTCCAACAACGCGTCCGACGTCTCCTGTCGGTCCACATAACTCGGTGGCGGCGTAGCCCGACGTTTGGTGGCCCATACCGTCATACCAAAGCCCTTGCCGCGCTTGGCGACTTCGCGACCGATGCCGCCTAGCCCGACGACCAGTAAGGTGCGGCCTTCCAGTGCAACCGGCTTCAGCTCTTGACTCCCTTGCCTTTGCCATTTGCCCCGCGTTTCCGGCTGGGCGTGGAAACGCAAATCGCGGGTGAGAGTGAGCAACAACCCAAACACGTGGTCGGCGATGGTTGGCCCGTGCATGCCCTGCATGTTGGTGAAAACGATTTGCTCGGAGTCGATCAAGGCCTGATTGCCCAAATAGCGATCCACCCCAGCCGACGTTGCCTGGACCCAACGAAGCTGCTTGGCTTGTTGCAAAAATTCATCGGTCGCCCAGCGCACTTCGGCACCATGGGCGCGTGGAGCTAGTTCAAGCGCCTGCTCCGCCGATTCGGGGTAAACAATGGTTAAGTTTTCTTCACTGGCGGCGACCGCTGCAGCATCGAGTCGATTGAGTCCGCCAGCGAGGAAAAGCAATTCCTTCTTACCCTCTTCCGTATCAAGAGCGACCACCGAGCCGTCGTTGGAGCCAACCGGACGCGCCCGTGAGCCAATGCTTGAGTCTGCACTTG
>CAZMDZ010000461.1:0-302 GCA_964565175.1 uncultured Planctomycetales bacterium | reverse complement strand
CCAGGGCCAATGACTGCATCTTGGTCAGCGGAGGGCGCTGCGCAAGCACCAGCGGCAATTGCAATCACCAGCGAACAAAAAATGGGGCGTGCGAACATACCGCCCAATCTAGCAGCCGCAGCTAGGTTTACTGGGAAAGTAATCCAGCAATGCGTTCCAAGAATGCGTCCTCATCGAGGATCGGCTTGGATTGATACTCATCCGCCAAAGACTGCTGCAAAAACTGCTGCTCGTCACCGGCCATGGCATGGGCGGACAGAAGCATGATCACAGGTGCTTGCTCCCCCCACTGCTCCTTGATC
>CAZMDZ010000460.1:0-2724 GCA_964565175.1 uncultured Planctomycetales bacterium | reverse complement strand
CTTCGGCAACAGTTGGAAACCGCTGCATCAGGGCTTGCCGGAATCGGCGGGTTCGGTGCGCGTCTTGGTAGAAGACATCGAGAATCAAAACCTGTTGTTCGTTGGCTCCGAATTCGGTTCTTGGGCTTCGATTGACCGCGGCAAGACTTGGACTCGTTTCAACAACAACTTACCCACCGTGCCGGTGCATGACTACAAAGTGCACCCGCTAAGTGGTGAACTCATCGCTGGCACTCACGGCCGCAGCGCCTGGGTGGTGGACATTTTTGCTCTACGTCAAATGGCAGCCGGTGATTCGTCGGAGGCCAGCAAGCTGTTCGAACCCAACCACGTCATCCAGTGGAAGCGGGAAGCGCAGCGCGGACCGAGCGGCACACGTCGCTTTGTTGGTGAAAACCCTGATTCAGATGCACACATCTATTACTCGCTCGGACGACGTCAGCGTTCGATCAAGATGACCATCCTGGATGACAGTGGCGAAGTGATCAAAACCTTCGACGACATTTCTGGTGAGCGCGGTCTGCACCGCGTGGATTGGAACTTGCGCATGGATGGCCAAGGCAATCGCCGTTGGGCACCGCGCGTTCAAGTTGGAACTTACACCATCAAATTGAAGGCTGGCGATCAGGTTTACACCCAAAAACTGGATGTACTTCGCGACCCATCGCTGCCAGATCCGCGCTGGAATCGTTAAGGTCCGGCAACAATCAACGGCCCGCCCTTGTGCATACAAACAGTGACGGAAGCCCATAACAAATAAGTGGTTAACGGCGTTAGGTTGATGTCTAACTAGGTTGTTCTGAGAAATGCCGGGATCCCCTGTCTCTTCCCCGGCATAATAAGCAACTTCCTAACGGGCCTGTCCTCCCGAAACCATGCTGCCATACATTCTCCCTTTCTTGCTTGCCGTTGGCGCATTCTCTAGCGCCGCCGGATCCCAATGTGTAGATCCGCCGCACGACGGGAATTTTGTCGAGCACACCGACCAGATTGTCGCCTTCACCGACAACTACCGCACCTACATGGACGTCCGCATCCCAGCGGCAGCTCCTGGACCATGCGGCTGGCCGATAGTGGTGTTGGTTCACGGCGGTGGCGCCAACCGCGACATCGTCAACCCCAAGGCTCGAATTATGGCGAGCCGCGGGTTCGTCACCGTGACCTACGACGTTCGTGGTCAAGGCCCGGGCATGCAGTTAAACGATCCGCGCTTTTATGGCCGCGAGATCATGGGCATGCGCGAGCGGCTGGATTTGTTTGAGATCATGGAAGAAGCGGAACGGCTGTTCCCCAATTTCATCGACATGGATCGCATTGGCGTGACCGGTCGTTCGCAGGGAGCCTTTCATTCTTTCCTTGCCGCTGCGCATTCAGGCAAAACTTTCCCAGCCAATCCATGGCGCTCGGCGCCGGCACCAACCATTCGCGCCGTCGCTCCGATCAACATGGGGCCCGAGCACTTGAACGGGTTGCTGCCCGAATCGCAGAATTTTTCGGAGATGATGGCACGCCAACTCTTCGAAGATGAAAACGTTTCTGGGCTGCACCACAGCCCGGTCATTTACGACTTCATCGAACCCTACCTCCTGGCCGAGGACTATCAAGGGCTAGTCGCCGCCATGTACAATCCGGGGTTGGATCTTCGCCTGCTGCTTCAAGATTCCGACGTTGCCCTTTTTGCTCAATTGGCTTGGGACGACAAATTCGGTGCCATCAATCAACTGACCAAAAACTGGGAAGAATATTTGCTCCCAGGAACGCCGAAGTATCTCAACCATTCAGTCACTGGCCACGGCACTCCAATTAACGTGCACGAACGCTTGGGCACGGAATACCGTCGGATCGTCTTTTTTGAAGAAGAGCTGAAAGGGATCGATCGCGGCGTCAGTGATTGGGCGCCTTATCGTTTTGCCATTACGCCGTTGAAAGCGGTTGACTACATTGACAGCGATCGCATTTGGGACGTCATCGAAAGTGATGTTTACCCACTTGCGGGCACTTCCAATGAAACCCTTTACCTGGGCGCCGCCAACAACTTGACCGCTTCCCCGCCCAGCGGCCTACAAAACTATTCCATCAGCCACCAGTCCTTCGGGCTGACGCTGCAACATTACATTGACAACCTGCCGACGCCGGAAGAATTGGTGCAAGGCGCGCCGATGGATACCGTCGAATTTGTCATGCAACCGTTGCAAGAAGACGTGCTGATGCTAGGTGAGCCGAAGGTCAAACTCAACCTCGGCAGCCTCGACGAAGATCTACAAATTTCTGCAGCACTGGTCGATCACAGCACTGGCCGATATTTGACCAATGCCTTCACCACGATTCGTGATCACGTGCCGTCGGAACCAATAGAAATTGAGTTAACCATGGGTACTTGCGGCGTGTTCCTGCCAAAAGGGACGCAGCTGCGTTTGGAATTGCGCAACCTTGCATGGCACAATATTCCAGCAACGCAAACCTTCTTGCGCGCCTTGCCGATCTTCAATGACTTTGAAGTGGGGATCTTGGCTGGTGGACCGACTCCGGCCTACTTGGAATTGCCACTGGTCGAGTACAAAGATCCAATCTTGACTTACTCGTACCCTTTCCTTTTGCGCTACTCCAACCCCAAAGGGGACCTGTCATTGCGTTGCTATGACCGATCCACGGCTGGCTGGAATTACCAAATCTTGGCTGGGTTCTCGGGCACCACCCCGGGGACTTCTTACATGGGGATGCACG
>CAZMDZ010000459.1:0-2736 GCA_964565175.1 uncultured Planctomycetales bacterium | reverse complement strand
CAAGGTGGACCAGAAGTTTGAGTTGTATGACATGACGAGTGACCCGCTGGAGCTAGTCAATGTTGCTGCCGATCAGCCGAAGGTCGTTGCGCAATTGGTGAATCAATACGACCAATGGTTTGACGATGTCTCCACCACCCGCACCGACAACTGGTCGCCGCCGGCAATCGTGATTGGATCGGAGGCAAGTCCAGATGTCTGTTTAACCCGTCAAGACTGGCGCAAGTTGGATGGCCCCGGATGGAGCAATCATTCCCAAGGCCACTGGTGGATCGACGCCGTGCACCCCGGCCCCTACGACGTGAGGGTGCGGTTCTTGCCCAGCTCTGAGGTCAATCAGATGGAATTGATTTGCGGAAAAGTGGAGCGCAAAAAGTCAGTTAAGCCCGGCGCCAAAGAAGTCAAATTGGAGGGCGTGATGCTGCCGGAAGGTCAGAATTGGCTGCGGGTCGACTTAGCTTTGCCTGGAAAAACCGTCGGCCCTTATCAGGATGAGTTTCACCATGATGGTCCAGAGTTGGGCAAGCTAGGGACGTCGGGGCCGGAGTGGGTGCGGTTAGATAGTCAATATGGAAAGGCTCGCTATGCCGGGGACAACAACACGATGTTCCACTCGGCGTTTCAGATGCTGCACTTGGCGACCACCAATTCTGGAAGTCAGAGCCGTGATTTCATTTACTCAATGAATCGAGTTGCCAACTATTTACTCAACACCGAACGCGAAGTGGCTGGCCAACGCATTCTCCGGTACACCACCAATCGCTATCACCAAGTCCTCGGGCCCAACCACCCCGAGACGCTTCAGTATCGTGGGATACGTGAACAAGTCGTTAAGAACAATCCGAAGGGTGCGCTTGCTTACTTCCAAAAAGCCCATCAATCCTGTGCGATCATGGGGAAGCTTCGCCACGACTATGAATTTATGTTTGCTCTTTCGATTGCCAACCTCTACACCCGGTTGGGCAAAGACGATTTGCATCGTCGATACTGGGAATCGGCCAAAAATTCAATGAATCAAAGCCCAGTGGCAAGTTGGTATGACCGCAGTCTGCTGTTAGCGTCGCTTGGTCGAAATCACAACGCCAGGAACGAGTGGGAGAAGAGCTTGGCGATCGGCTTAGAAATTCTTGATATGAAAAAAGCCCACCAATTGCCGACAGCTCCATCGATTGCAGACTCGCATTGGGTGATCGCCTATTTCGCCCAGAAAACCGGCGATTTGAATTTGGCTCGAACAAACTATCTTGAGGCAATGGGCATCTACGAACTTAACTTTGGCGCAAAATCCACCCAATTACAAGAAACCCGGGTGCTCTTGAAACAAGTCGAAGATCTTCTGGAAGAACGTTCGTTTTAGGAGTTTCTACTCTTCCAATTCCACGCGATTGCGACCGCTTTCTTTGGCGCGGTACAGCGCTTCGTCGGCGCGTTGCAGCAATTGATCCATCGTCTCTTCAGGACGGTGCACGGCAACACCTAGGCTCAAAGTCACGGAAATCTCCGTGCCCTCAAAATCAACGATGAGGTCACCTACGGACTCGCGGATGCGCTGGGCGATCCCTTCCGCCTTGGTTAGGCCCGTCATCGGCAAGAGCAGAGCGAATTCCTCGCCACCGAAGCGAACAGCCAAATCTGACTTCCGCGTGGCTTTTTTCAGCACGTCGGCAACCTCTTTGAGGACGTGATCCCCCGCAAGGTGGCCGTAGGTGTCGTTGACCTTTTTGAAGAAGTCAATATCAGCAATCACCATTGCAAAGCCAGCTTTGGGATTGCGCAAGTGAAGTTCCACCATTCGTTTCGCGGAGTCGTCAAGATAGCGCCGGGTCAGCAAGCCGGTCAACGAATCGCGAATCGAACGCTCATCAACACAATCGCGCTCCATTTCTAATTGGCGGAACATCACTTCGCGTTCACAAGCTACTGCCAGCGGCAAGTTCTCGGCCGAAATACCGTCGACATCACACATCCGCTTCCCCACTACCTCTAGCAAGGATGGCGGCGGCGGAATAATTTGTCCACGGAAACGATCCTTGGAACTCAGCTTCAGCGCCTTGCCATCTTCGACCATAGCGATGATCTCTGCCTCGCGAGTTGGCACCAGCTTGCGGATGCGCCCTAGAATCTGCTCAATGATGACTCGAAAATCTTTTTCTAGCACCATCGTGTCGACGGTATCCCGAAGCAGATCATTCAAAGACTGTAAGTTTTGAAGATTGGTGTCGGTATTGGTCAGCAAGTACAACCCACAATCCAGCGACTTCAGCCGCGAGATGAAATAGGGCACGTTTTGGCCAGTAATGATTCGACCATGTTGGGGAGCAATCGCCTTGAGTGAAGGCGCAAGGAAAATGAAAGTACGGTGTGAAGGCAAATTCGATTTGGCGGTTGGATTCTGGAAGGGTCCAATCGTGATCTTCAATGCGGAAGAACGGCGTCTTGGTTCCATAGGGCTTGAGCAGAGCCTCGCCGCGCCAGTGAACGACCCAGCGCGCATCGTCGCGCTCGATCAGGCTGTCGATTTTGGGCATCGCTCCGCAAATATCCGGATCTTGGTGATGAAGCACAAACCAGCGGATGTCCTGGAAGGGAATGATTCGCTCGATTTTTTCGAGGGTCACACCCTAGGTCAAGGCAGATCCTGGGTCGATCAAAATGGACTGGTCCCCGTCCACAATCAAGTAGGCATGGCACTGGAAGGCGTCGTCATCTAAATGGCAACCCACCCACCAAATCCCG
>CAZMDZ010000458.1:0-2756 GCA_964565175.1 uncultured Planctomycetales bacterium | reverse complement strand
GTCATGGTCGAGTACGGCGAGCACGGCGGAGGGCACGGTCACCCGGACAAGCTCGCTGTTTCGCTGTGGATGGGGGACGACCTCGTTCTGCGCGAATCCGGCCACAACGGCTACACCGTACCGTGGTACCACAGTTGGTACAAGCGCACCCTCGCTCACAGCACCTTGCTGCGCGATGGCTTGGACCAAACTGCGGTAGAAGAAGCTGCTACCAGCAAGAGCTTCACGCGTGATTCAGGCGCCACCACACTGGCACTGGAAACCGATGGCATCTACCCCGGCAGCACCATGCAACGCGTCGTGCACACCACCCCGAACGGCCGCTTCATGGACGTCTTCGGCGCCACCAGCGACGAATCCCATACTTGGGACTACGTGCTGCATTGTCAGGGAACTCCGAGCACCAGCTTGTCGCTGACCTCGGTCGGAAACATTGGCTTTGGCGGTCCTTACAACTACTTGACCAACAAAAAAGCGGCTTACGTGGATGGCGACATCGTGGTGACCTTCACCTCGAGCGATGGCGATCTTCATACGGTGCGCATTCTTGGTGAGCCGGGCACGATTTTCGTGTTGGCGGAAGCGCCCGGATACCCGAGCAACAGCAAGCACCCGGTGCTGCTGGTTCGTCGGACCGGAGCTAACCCTGTGTTTGCAACCGTAGTTACCGAAGGCGCAAATCTGCCATCCGGAATGAGCTTGTCAATGGACATCCCCGGCCGCGCGCTGACCTTCCAAGAGCCAGAAGAAACTGAAGTCGTGACTTTGAGTTTGGACTAATTTCAGTTGCCGGAAAGGCTAATTTCGCCTTTCGGGTGGGCCAAAAAGGAATCGAGCGCCCCAGCTCCAGGTCAAAATGATGATTCCTCACACTCTCCTTGCTTCGGTCACTCTAGCTACAAGTGCCGCCTTCGCATCACCAGGTGCCGCCATTCAAGATGGCGGCACCTCTTCCATTACGGTCCTCTCACAAGAGGAGGACCGTGTTGTCATTGTTGTGCAGAATAAGGCGCCAGATATGGCGACTCTGCGCATCGAAGACGGCATTGAAGTGGAAGATACGCGGGTGCCGGCCAATAGCGAGCACACTCATACCTACCGCCTGCTGCAGCGCAACGACCCACTCGGGTTACGGCCGCTAACGCTTAGCCTGCTCGATCGCAGTGAGACCATATTGGCTTCGGCAAACGCAGTCGCAGTCGAGCCACTCGTGCTGCCCAACGAACCCTTGCTGACTTTGACGTCGGCCGAGATCGTTGATTTACAGAAGCGCTGGCAGCGCGATCCACGCATCGGCCGGGAGCTAGACAAGCTTCAAGTGCGTTGCGACAACCGTCTACCCGGTCCAAGTGCCGGTGACCGGCGGGGCGTGGACGCAGCTTTATCGCTGCCCAGATACCAATGTGTTTTTGCAAATGGTGACCTTCTCCTTGCACCGTTCGCCGTCGACCGGCAAGGAGTACAGCGGATATCCATACGACGAGTGCATCACCACTTACCGCCACCGTTACATCGGAACCCAAGCCTACGAAATGGCTTTGGCTTATGCGTTGACGGAAGACGACAGCTACGGCCAGCGCGCTCGTCAAATTTTGGTCGAGTACTCCCAGCGCTATCAGCACTACGAGTACCACGATCGCCATGGCTTGCCGAACCGTGGTGGGGGCAAAGCTTTCCCGCTGAGCTTGGATGAAGCGGAATGGTTGAATGACTTGGCCAGTGCTTATGACTTGCTGCAAGGCTCTGGCTTGCTCAGCGATACCGAAAAACAGCAAATTGTGGATGGGCTACTACGCCCGGCAATCCAAGTCATCGCCCTCAACGATTTGGGCGTGCACAACATTCAAGTTTGGCACAACGCCGCGATGTTCCTCGCTGGTCTGCACGCCAAGGATTACACCGGCGCTCGCCAAACACTGCGCGGCGCCTCCGGTCTGGAGCAGCAATTCGTCCAAGGTGTTCAAACCGACGGAATCTGGTGGGAGAACTCCCCTGGGTACCACTTCAACACCATCCGCGGCATGCTGCCGATGATCCAAGCGGTCAAGCGCACTTCGCTTCATGTCGACATCTCGCCCTTGGAATCGATGATGACGGCCGCCTTCGACTTGAAGCTGCCCGACCACACTTTGCCGTTGATCAACGACGGAGCTCGGGAAGGCTATCTCAGTGGCTTGCGCGACGAGTATGAACAGGTCATCAACCTCTTCCCCAATTCGATGCGCCTCGACGACCCCATTTCCATCTTTGGGCGTGGTCGCACCTTGGCCGCCGTGCTTTACGGCCCATCCGATTTCAAACGCGAGGGTTGGACGGACATCACCAGCGTTGTGCTGGAAGACAGTGGCATTGCGGTTCTGCGCTCAGGACCTTACTGGCAACGGACGATGTCGCTGATGGACTTCGGTACCCACGGTGGCGGTCACGGCCACCAAGATAAGTTGGGCATCACCGTTTGGGTGCAAGGAAATGAAATGGTGCGGGAATCCGGCGCCGACGGCTACGGCAACGCTGTATCGGACAGCTTCTTCCCGTCAACCTTGGCTCACAGCACGGTAGTTGTGGACGGCCTAGATCAGCAAGATGCAAATGGCTGCTTGGGCTACTTCGAAATGGAAAATGGCGCTTCGACGGTGACTGCTTGCACCGATCAAGCTTACACCGGTGTCTCGCAGCGACGCCTGAATCACACCACCGAAGAAGGTCATTTTGCCGACATGTTCGAAGTGGATTGCGACGTCACTCGCACCATCGAT
>CAZMDZ010000457.1:0-2758 GCA_964565175.1 uncultured Planctomycetales bacterium | reverse complement strand
TATGGTCGCATCATCAATATTATTTCGACCTCCGTGCGCGAGCCGATCGTTGGTCTTGGGGTGAGCAATACCATTCGTGGCGCGATGGCGTCGTGGTCGAAAACCTTATCCAAAGAACTGCCAGCTGGAATCACCATCAATAACGTGCTCCCTGGTTTCACTGACACTGATCGGCTGAAGTCGTTGAAAGAGCAACTGGCTGAAAAACGCAAGGTCCAACCCGACCAAGTCGAAAGTGATTGGTTAGCCTCGGTGCCCGAAAAGCGTTTGGGTAAAGCGGAAGAGGTTGCGGCAATGGCAGCATTCCTCGCCTCGCCAGAGGGTGGATTTGTGCGTGGCCAAAGCATTGCCGTCGACGGTGGTCGCTTGAACTGCATTTGACCAAGCATCTTTCTTGCATACGCCGCGCCTTCCGGTTTGCGTTGGCTCACGCAACCTTCCTTGCACGGAGTACGAGCAGTCCGGGCTACTTCGATCCGTCGCTCAGTCGACGCACGGCGCGTTGCAGCCGTGCTTGATCCCAGCCGATGAAGCGCTCGGCGACTTTTCCGTTGGCGTCGATGACGTAGAAGCTTGGGAAGTAGCGGATCTGCAGAGCTTGAATCGTCTTTGCTTCCGAGGCCGGAATTTGAACCAAACTTAGCTGCGGATGTTTGCGTTCAATCTCACGCCAATGACGACGCAGTTGATCCAAATCCTGCTGCTGCTGTGGGCCGCTATCCAGCCAAACGAAAAGCACGGCGTTGGCGTAGTTTTCGAAACCCTTGGGCAATGAGGCGCCGATCTTGAGCATGCCATCCGCTTTACTTTGGTTTTGCTCAGCATCGAGTGGATAGGGGCTGGTGAATTGATAGCGTTGTCCGTCGCCTTCTGGAGGCAGTTCCAAGCCATGGAAGCGGTACTCCATTATTTGGCGAGTGCCGCCCGGATCTTTGGGCACCACCGCAGCGCCGACCAAACGGTTGCGCGGGTCGAAGCGGTAAACGGTGATCAACTGTTGGGTTTCAACTTGCAATCCAGTCCAGCCAAAATCGTCGCCGGGAACCGACAGGGTGCGCACATCAATTGGGCGCTCGGTGGTGATTCCAGACCAAACCGCTAAGGGGGAAAAGCCGAGCATGCCATCGGCGATGGCTTCAAAACCGCCACCGCGCAGGGCAGTTTTTTCGAGGTGGTCGATATGCAGCATGCCTTCGGCGGTGCCCAGGATTTGGCTATGGACTTTGCGCTTGCTGGCGCCGATCCAGCCCTGCATCGCGAGTGAACCGAAGCCGGGGCGCACGAAGTGCATCTGCAATTGAATCTGGCCGACCTCGGTGGCCTGATCTTGCTGAGCAATTTTTAATACTGCGGTTGCGTCGAAATGGAGGGCGTCGGCTGATCGGAATTGATCGAGCAGGTTTTGATAGCACTTGCGAGGGTCCGTGAGCTCGGAGCGTTTGACCGCCAATTGGGGCGGCGGAAACGGCGCGCTCGGAGGAACTGCTTGTGGCCACTGCTTGGCAAGGGTTTGAGCGGGATCCAGTTGCACTCGCTGAGCTAGCATGCCTCGCTCTGGGTTTTCGTGGACCTCGATCCAAAGTAATTTATTGCCGGTCTGGAAACCCAGATCAAAGCTGAGGTAATCACGGTGAAGGCGCAGCACCTTGGCGGCATCGCCAGCCTCGCGACTGGGAATCCAGCTCACTTCCTCCAGGCTTGGTAATCCAGTTGCCTGGTCACCAAGCAGGGCGGACCATGGCAACAGTTGAGGATGTTTCCAGTAGCGAGTTTGCAAGTCGTTGGGGATCGCTTCAGCCCATTCCGCTTGGCGCTGCTTGAGGAACTCACGCGCTGAAGGTTGTTGGGCAACGGTTGCCGTGAATCCCACGCTCAGCGCCAACCCCAAAGCGGTGATCACTGCCATCACTCGTCGTTGTCTTCAGCGGGGGGATGGGTGCTTTCAGATTCGGTTGACTCGCCACCGATTTTGCCAGGTTCTTCGCCCTCGTCTTCCTCCTCCAAGCCCAACTCGGCGCGGACGTCAACCGGGCCGCGATAAAGACACTCGATCGCGTTTGAGCAAAGCTCTTGGAACTCCGGTGCCTTGCCTTGGGCGAGGCGATGAAGGTGACGGATGTACTGCACTACCAAACGCGCGCAACGGACAAAGTCACCAGGTGCGGCGTTGGTGTAATCGCCCAGTTCTCGGAAGGGTCTGCCGCTAGCGTATTCCAAGATTGCTGGCGCCATCGCTTCATCCAACTGCTTGACGCTGGGTGCAAGCCCTTGGGAAACTTCCATCTCTTGGGCTTCACTTAATACCTGATCGGCTCGGCGGAGTAGACCGCGCATCGGGCGCAATGCATCTCGCCAAAACTCATCGCGTTTACGACTTTCGTAAATCACCGCGGCCAACATTGCGCAAAGCTCAGGCGGCTCACACTGCTCCAGAATTCCTGCATAGAGGAGCTCGGTTAATTCAATCTCAAAGCCGTGCAGGAACTGGCTCGATTCGCCGCGTGCGCGCACCTCGCGTTCGCCTTGAATGTAGCCCATCGCTTCAAGGAATTGGAAACGCTTTTGCAGCAACGCCCGCATCTGGTGGCGGTTTTGCTCCTCGCGCTTTTTCGAATGTTCGCGGGCTTGGAAAGCGGCAAAACTCCGCTCCCAAGCGTCGATCGCCGCTTCTTGGCCAGCATTGCCATGGAGGTGGACCAAGGTAGCGTAATCTAGGTTGAACCGCGAAAGCACCGGTTCCACTTTGCCTTCTTGAATG
>CAZMDZ010000456.1:0-2769 GCA_964565175.1 uncultured Planctomycetales bacterium | reverse complement strand
CCCTGAGCCGAAGCGCGAAGTCGACAAGGACTTCCTGATGCCGGTGGAGGACGTGTTCTCGATCGAAGGTCGCGGTACTGTGGTAACCGGCCGTATCGAGGCAGGCATCGTCAAGATGGGTGAGGAGATCGAGATTGTCGGTATCAAGGAGACCCACAAGACCACCTGCACCGGTGTTGAGATGTTCCAGAAGACCTTGAACGAAGGTCAAGCTGGTGACAACGTCGGCATCTTGCTGCGTGGTGTGAAGAAGGAAGACGTCGAGCGCGGTCAGGTTCTGGCTAAGCCGAAGTCCATTACTCCGCACACCAAGTTCGAAGCTGAGGTCTACATCCTGAGCTAGGACGAGGGTGGCCGCCACAAGCCATTCTTCTCGGGTTACCGTCCGCAGTTCTACTTCCGGACAACTGACGTGACCGGCAACATTGAGCTGCCGGAAGGCATCGAAATGGTCATGCCTGGCGATAACGTCAAGATGATTGTGGAGCTGTTGACCCCGATCGCGATGGACGAGCAACTGCGCTTCGCCATCCGTGAAGGTGGCCGCACCGTCGGTGCGGGCGTGGTCGCCAAGATCATTGCCTAAACCAAAATAGGGTCAGGCGTTTGCGCCTGGTCCTGACTGCCGGGGGCTCCGATTGGGGGCTCCCGGCTTACGTCCACCCTGGTTAACAGGGGAATCGACAGTCTCGGCTGTCCTGCTGAAAGAAACATGAAGAACAAGGAACGCTACGTCTTCCTCGAGTGCACGGAATGCCGCAACCGGAATTACACCACCGGTAAGAAGCAGCGCGCCGAGTACAAGCTCGAGATGAAGAAGTTCTGTAAGTTCTGTGGCAAGCACCAGGTCCACAGAGAGAAGAAGCTCTAAGGCAAGCAAGCTCAAACATACGCAATGCTTTTTCGCTACAAGCCCGACGAAGGAAGAAACGCCCGCCAGATGGCATTCTGGGGAGGTGAGGCGGCTATTGCATACGCCTGCACATCCTTTGCTGGCTATCTGAACTCTTTTTCCAGCCTCCGGGGAACCTTGATGGATAGCTTCACCAAGGTGCCGATTTTTGGCGTCACCATCAGTGGCTCCAACCTGATTGCATTCCTTGTTTTCTGCGTGCTCTCCTTCCTCTGGGTGAAGCAGCTGGCCAAAGAGAAATTGGCGCAGCACTTGATCGAGGTCGAAGGCGAGATTCGCAAGGTGACGTGGCCTTCTTTCCAAGAGGCTTCGAACTCCTCAATTGTTGTCATCATCACCGTTGTGGTCTTGATGGCTTTCCTTTCTCTGGCTGACTGGGCTTTAGGTGGCCTGTTCAAGGTCATTCTCTGGGAGATCTAGTCATGGGATTGGAATGGTATGTGGTACGCGTAGCTACGAACCGAGAGGACTCGGTTCGCGAGAAGCTAGTTCGGCGCATCAAAGCCGATGGCTTGGATGGCCGCATCCCGCAGATTCTGGTGCCCGTCGAGCGATTTTCCGAGGTTAAGAACGGCAAGAAAAAGGTCGTCAGTCGCAAGATTTACCCTGGCTACCTGATGATCCAGGCAGCATTGGGGGAGAAGGGCTCCGAAGACAAAGAGGACCAAGCTGTTTGGTTCGCATTGCACGAAACCCAAGGTTTCGGCGATTTTGTTGGTGGCGGTGAAGAGCCGACTCCAATGACCCCCGACGAGGTCGAGGGGATTCTCTCGCGCATGCACGAGAGCGAAGATGCGCCACGCATGGCGGTCCGCATTAAGCGGGGCGACATGGTGCGCATCACAGAGGGTCCTTTCGAGGGCTTTGATGGTTCGGTAGAAGAAGTGGATGAAACCAAGGGGATCCTCCACATTTCCGTTACCATCTTCGGTCGAGCGACAGCCGTCGAAATCGACCATTGGCAGGTAGAGCCCGTCTAGACCTGCCCGCAGCCTTAGGTTGCAACCCGTTTGAACCACGCTGAGTGGGAGGGCAAAAATGGCTAAAGAAATAACTGCAAAAATCAAGCTTCAGTGTCCCGCTGGTGCGGCCACTCCGGCGCCGCCGGTAGGTCCAGCCCTCGGTGCCCATGGTGTGCCGATCGGTGAATTCGTGAAGCAGTTCAATGATGCTACCGCTGACAAGCGGGGCATGATCATTCCGGTTGTGATTACGGTTTATAAGGACCGTAGCTTCTCGCTGGAATACAAGTCGCCACCTGCTGCCGTGCTGCTGAAGAAAGCTGCCGGTTTGGAGAAGGCCTCAGGTTTGGTCGGGAGTGAAATCGCCGGTCAAGTAACCAAGGCTCAGGTCATGGAGATCGTCGAGATCAAAATGAATGACCTGAACGCCGCTTCTCCGGAAGCCGCTGCTTTGATCATAGAAGGAACCGCGCGTTCCATGGGCATCGAAGTCGTTGACTAAGAGGAGAAATTCACATGTCACGTCACAGTCGTCGTTACCGTGAAAACGCTGAAAAGGTAGACAACACCAAGGTCTACCAGATCGAAGACGCTTTCAGTACTCTGAAAAGCTGCACTACCGCCAAGTTTGACGAAACGGTAGAGATTGCGGTGCGCTTGGGAGTCGATCCCAAGAAGTCGGACCAGATGGTCCGCGGCGCCGTCAGCCTGCCCCATGGTTTGGGCAAGTCTGTCCGCGTCATCGCCTTTGCTGAAGGCGATATTGCCGATGCTTGTAAGGAAGCTGGCGCCATGGAAGTCGGCTCGGACGAGCTGGCCGAAAAAATCCAAGGTGGCTGGACTGACTTCGATGTTGTGATTGCTCACCCGAGCATGATGCGCGTCGTCGGCAAG
>CAZMDZ010000455.1:0-2803 GCA_964565175.1 uncultured Planctomycetales bacterium | reverse complement strand
GATTCGTTCACGAACCTTGAACTCACTCCAACAGGATCCTGGAATTTCTACTTCCCCGGCGCGGTACTTTTTGCGCCGAGGCCGGGCAGGATTTTTCCCTGGGGTTTCGATTTCATAAACCAACTGAGCCGCGCAGGTCGGCCCTTCGTTTTGAATCTCCAGCTCGAAAACCAAAGCTGAATTGGGCGGCACCGGCGACGCGTTCACCAACTTCGCTTGAACCTTCAAGTCGAGGGCGCCAAACCCCAACAAAGCCAAAGCGCGCTCGTCGCCATCCTTGACCATGGTGCGCAAAGCCTTGCGAATGATGTGTTCCTGAAAAGGACCGACCTCGCCCTCTTCTTGCCAACGGCTGGCAACTTCTAGCACCAACTCAGGCTTCTTCTTCGAGATGTCATTAAGGGCATTGCCAACCGCATTGGCGACGTAACGCGAACGATCGCCGCGCAACTCCTCAATGATTGGCAGCATCAACGCTGGCGCCGCCACACTCCACTTCAAGTGCTTGACCCAAACCCCACGAGGACGCAAGGCTTCCACTGCTGCACGGCGCACGGTGACAGAGGGATCGCGAGTCCAATCGATGAGGTCATGAACAATTTCTGGACCCAAAGCTTCCGCTTGGGGGCGCAAACCAAAAGCCTGCACCGCCTCCCCGACCATGCCACTTGCATCGGCGGCCATGGGCCGCAACTCTTCGAGCACGCGTTGCGGGTGATCGGCCAACAGCCGTGCGCAAATGCCCGGCAAATGAAACCTCACCCGCGGTTCAGGGTAATCCGCAAGCTGATGCAAGAGAGCGAGCGGGTCGAAATCCTCGGCCAAGCGCTCGGCCAGGCGATCTTGAATCAGCTTCCATTGAGCAACAATGCCAAGCTCAAAATAATCGGCCGCAGCAAGCTCTTCAGCCAAGCCAAAAGCTCGTGGCACGCCGCTATGGACGCAAGCAGCTTCCAACAACGGCAAAGTACTGGTTTGCGCGTTCTCGGCAGCCAGCCCGGCGCCAGAATTCGAGCGACGTCTTAGTTTGCCCGGCATCGGCTAACTGTGGTCGAACGGGCGCCCATCAAAAAAGTGCCGCGAGTCGATTTAGGCGCTGAGCTGACGCCCGATTTCCTGCAGCGCAAACCGCACCGCCGGAGTTTGATATGGACGCGGTCGGGCTTGCAACCGCACCAACACTCTTCCGTCCTTCTTCTGCTGCACTCGGACGTAACAGTGTTGAGAAAAGCTATCGTCGGAAGTGACGATGTACAAGAACCAACCATCTTTGGCGGTAAACACCTCTTTGATTTCAACCACCGACTGCCCTTCGGCGAAGCGTTGGCGAGTGAGGTTTTGCACCGCGTCGGCGGTTGGACTTTGGGTCAGGTGGACGATTTCCATTTCTTCCTGGTTCAGCAGACGAGTTGCGCGAGTTGCTTTTTGAATTTCAGCAACGACACGGAAGATATCGCGCTTGTCGGCCAGCCACTTCTCTTCGTAGCGAGTGCGGAAGGCTCGATCGGGATTAGTTTGTTGTTCAATAATTTTAAAGTAGCCACTGTCCCCGAGCACTTGCGCGGTTTCATTGGCATACCACTGTTGATCATTGACCAGCTCGAACAAACCGCCCACCTTGAGCACGTCGGCGAGGGTGGTGGAAAAACGTGGCGAGTAAACCCGGTGCTTGGCGTGCTTGGCTTTGGTCCAAGGCATCGGAAACTGCATCAAGACGTGCTGCAGGGAATCGGGACCAAACAACTCTCGCAGCAGATAGCGCGCATCGCCGCGAACGACGCGAATGTTTTGGCGTTGGTTTTGCTCGAATTTCGGCAGCGCGCGAATCACGCAATCTTGCGGCAGCTCAATGCCGACGAAATTCCAGTCTGGCCGTTGGCCAGCCCACCAATCCAAGTATTCACCATTGCCAAAGCCGATTTCCACCGCCATCGGCGCTTCGCGGCCGAATTCCTGCGGCCAATCGACGGGCAAATGCGGCAAAAGCTCCGGTTCCAGCTCGTAGCGCTGGAGCAAATGAGGGCGCGCTTTCATGGCCAGGCATTATCTCAAAAAGCCGCCAATGGCTCAATTTATGACCCTCGAGAATAGGCTGGAATTGGAATTGCCGTTGCTTTTGCTGGGATTTTGCCGATAATGAGGGGGATGGATCGCTACTTCGGCCTGTTTTTGATCGTGGCGCTGCTGTTTCCCAGCGGCCTGCCGCGTCCGGGCGAAGTTTGTGCATCCTTAGATCCGGCTCAGCCCTCGTGCTGCTGCCCGGTCGAGCAAAATCTGGCAAGCGCCGAAGACTCCGCGCCACGGCTGAAAAAGCAGTGCTGCTGCGAAGTTCGCGCCCCAGAACCTGGTAAAAAGCCCGCCCCTGCCTTGGTCGTTTCTAGCGATCAAGCATCAGGAGCTTTGCTTTTGGCTGCCATGCCCGGCAACAGCCTGCCCCTGCTGCGCCCCCGTGCGCAGTGGATGGAAATGGGCTCGACGCCGCGCGGCCCACCAGGTGATTTGTTCCGACGCTACTGCGTGATTCGTTGTTGAGTTTCGGCACCGCCCAGAGAAATCTGCGGCGGCCTTCCACTTTTTCATACCGGGGAACCGGTGTGTTTGCTGATGACTCCATCCATGAATCCACGTGCACATTGTTCGACATTCCTTCGGCCGCTTGCTGCTGCCGATCATGCTGCTTGGCTTAGCGTCTTGCCAGCAGCCCTCGTCTAAGCAGCCCTCGTCTAAGCAGCCCTCACCTGAGCAGCTCTCGCCTGAGCAAGTTTCATCCCAGCGATCCGCTGTCCAGCAGCATTCCACTGGC
>CAZMDZ010000454.1:0-2812 GCA_964565175.1 uncultured Planctomycetales bacterium | reverse complement strand
ACAGCTCGATTCGGATGGATGTGCGCCGCATTGGTGCGCTGAAGAATGGCGATGAGATCGTCGGCAACCGCACCAAGTGCACGGTGGTCAAGAACAAGGTCGCGCCGCCGTTCCGCCGTTCTGAGTTCGACATCCTCTACGGCACTGGCATTAGCTACGAGGGTGACATCATCGACATGGGCCTGCAGTTTGGTTTCGTGACGAAATCGGGAGCTTGGTTCAGCTTTGCTCACCCAGACAAGGGCGATATTCGCTTGGGTCAGGGGCGCGAAGCGGTTCGCACCTTGCTGAGAGAGAACCCGGACCTCTGCGAGGAGATTGCTGGCCTGATTCAGGTGGCGATGAACCCCGCGCCGGTGGCCAAGGAAGAGGCTGCTGCGGAAGAGCCAGCCAAGAAAACTACCAAGCGTAAAACTACAAAGAAGAAGGTAGCCGCAAAGTCTGGGAGCAAGTAGCGTCCCACCTTTCCAGGGGAAGCAAGCCCCCGTTCTGCCATGAGTCACCCGCGCACTGGATCTCAGATCCGTGAGGCCTACTTGGCTTTCTTTGAAAGCCAAGGGCACACACGGCTTCCCTCTGATTCGTTGATTCCAAGCAACGACCCGACCCTGTTGTTTACCGGGGCGGGAATGAATCAATTCAAAGACGAGTTCCTGGGCAAGGGGCGCGATTTGCAACGGGCAACCACTTCCCAGAAGTGCTTGCGCGTTCCCGACCTCGAAAACGTGGGGCTGACGCCGCGTCACCACACCTTTTTTGAGATGTTGGGCAACTTCTCTTTCGGCGACTACTTCAAGACCGAAACCATTCCTTGGGAATGGAAGTTTTTCACTGAAACGCTCGGCTGGGATGCCGAGCGCTTCGTTTGCACCGTCTACCAGGACGATGACGAAGCCTTCCAGATCTGGCGCGAGGCCGTCGGTATTCCGGAAGAGCGGATTTACCGTTTTGGCGAAAAGGAGAACTTCTGGCCGTCATCAGCGCCGTCTAAGGGTCCTAATGGAGTCTGTGGTCCTTGTTCCGAGATCTATTACGACTTGGAACCTGGGGTGGCCTTGCCTCGGGATCCTGGCATGGAAGAGTTGCCAGATCGCTTCTTAGAAGTGGGCAACTTTGTCTTCACCCAATTCGATCGCAAAGACGGTGGGGTGCTTGAGCCGTTGCCGCAAAAAAACATCGATGTCGGTTTGGGCTTAGAGCGGATTGCCGCGGTTGCCCAAGATGTTCCGAACAACTTTGAAACCGACATTTTCGCACCACTGCTCGATGCTTTGCAGAGCGGCAGTGGCTTGAGTTACGGCAAAGAGCAAGCTCATGACATCCGCATGCGCCGCATTTCGGATCATGCGCGCGCTGTGTTCTTTTGCATTGCAGATGGGGCAACTCCTGGGCGAGAAGGACGTGGTTACGTGGTCCGTAAAATCCTGCGTAGGGCTGTCCGCGACGGCATTGATCTTGGTTTCCAAAAGCCCTTCTTGGCCGAGCTGCTGAAGCCGGTCCAAGAAAGCATGGCAGTGGCATACCCGCAGCTGATCGAGCAACAAGCCACCATTCAAGCTCTTTGCCAAGCAGAGGAAGAGCGCTTCCGCGATGTTTACAAGCGCGGCATTGAGCGGTTGAAATCTCATATTGACCAGATGAAGGAGCAAGGTGCCGTCGATGGCGTCTTCCCTGGTGATGTGGCTTTTGAATTGCACGATACCTTCGGCTTCCCGGTGGACATCACCGAAGTCGTCGCCCGTGACCACGGCATGGAACTCGACCAAGATGCTTTCCAGCATGCCATGGAAAACCAACGCGACCGAGCTCGTGCGAGCACCGAGATTTCGGCAGACGTGTTCACCGAATCACTGGCTTCTCGGCTTGGAAGTGCTGGGGTAGCGAGCACCGAATTCTGTGGTTACCGCTCGGATCAAGAGTCCACCTCGATCGTTGCTTTGGTTGCCAACGGAGAAGTAGTGGAGCAGCTCGCTGCTGGCCAAGAAGGCTCGGTGGTTTTGGCTTGTACACCGTTTTACGCGGAGGGCGGAGGCCAAGTTGGAGATCGCGGAACCCTGGCTCAAGAATCAGGCGAACCTCTCTTCCAAGTGGAATCCACCCAGGCCGAAGAAGGCTACTCCTTGCACCAAGGCAAGGCTTTGGCCGACCTGAATGTTGGCGCCACTTGTCGAGCAGAAGTTTGTGTGAGCAGTCGCCGAAGCACCGAACGTCATCACACCGCCACGCACTTAATGCATGCTGCTCTCAAGCAAGTTCTTGGTAGCCATGTCAATCAAGCTGGCTCCCAAGTCTCGCCTCAACGTCTGCGGTTTGACTACACCCATCCAGAAGCACCGAGCCCCGAGCAGTTGCGCCAAATTGAAGATCTGGTGCGCAATCAAGTTCTACGGGCAACCAACGTAGAGGTGGAACTCACCTCTCTCGAACAGGCCAAGAGTCGCGGGGTGACCGCCCTGTTCGGCGAAAAATACGCCGACGACGTTCGCGTCGTCAACGTGCCGGGCTTTTCAGCCGAGTTGTGTGGAGGCACCCACGTTGCCAACATCGGCGCCATTGGCAGCTTTTTGATTCTCAGTGACCGAGCTCTCGCCGCGGGAGTTCGCCGCCTTGAAGCCGTCGCTGGTCCAGTGGCAGATCAAATTTTGCGCCAACGCCAAGATGTGCTGCGCACCCTCGAGGCCGAATTGAAGTCACCTGAGGATCGCTTACTGGAACGAGTTCAAGCCCTGAAAGCTCAACTCAAAGAGGCTAAACAAGCGAAAACGGTCGCTTTGCCGAGCGCGGAGCAAATTTTGGCAGAATGGGCAGACCA
>CAZMDZ010000453.1:0-2816 GCA_964565175.1 uncultured Planctomycetales bacterium | reverse complement strand
ACGAATGGGCCGGAACCAGCGATTTCGCGCGTTTAGGCACTGCCCTGGCTGCGGCCGACTTGGACCAGGACCAACTTGCCGAGTTGGTACTTGGCGCACCGGGGACTGCGGGCCCTGCAGGATCAAACGCTGCAGGCAAGGATGGCGTCGGTGTGGTGAGTTTGATTCAAGGCGGCACTTTGCAAACGCAATGGTCATTGGCTGGAAGTCAGGAATACGGTTTCTTCGGTGACGCTCTGGGCACCACTCGTGGAACCGGTATGCATGGCTGGCGTTCCGCTGGTCTAAGCGAAGGTCTGGACGGTCTGCCCGGCGAAGATTTGCTGATTGGTGCGCCCGGCTTCGACTTCGCGGCGCTCAACGATTGCGGGGCGATCTACTTAGTCGACGCCGCCACTAGCGAAATCACCGCCCAACGAATGGGCGATCATGCCGATGCTCAACTCGGTGATCGAATTTGCGCTAGCGGTGATCTTGATGGCGATGGCGGCACCGAGCTTTTGGTGCGCAGCGCAAACTTAGCGAGCAGCCAACCGGATCTGCGCTTTTACAGTTGGTCCAATTACCTGCGGCTTTCTTCCCAGCAACTTTCGGCAAGCAGCGGCGGCGTGATCTACGCCCAACTCGCTTTCCCCTCGACCGAAGCTGGTCAAGCGGTGCGACTGCTGGCGTCGGCGGCTGGCCAAGG
Source organism: uncultured Planctomycetales bacterium (assembly GCA_964565175.1). Classification (GTDB taxonomy): domain Bacteria; phylum Planctomycetota; class UBA1135; order UBA1135; family UBA1135; genus JACNIZ01. The sequence continues at coordinate 2,128 of CAZMDZ010000453.1, read as the reverse complement.
AGTGACCGACTGGCGCGGCGTTCGAATTCCATTGATCGCCGACGCCGTCACCCAAGCCTGCATCAACGGCGGCGGCAACTGGCTGCCAAGTTCTGTTCAACTCGACGCAGCAGGCCAGAGGGACATGCGCATCGCCGTTCCAGCGGCCGTTCTCACTTCTTTTAGTTGGCAATCGCTGCGCCTGGCGGCTTTCAGCCACGCCGGGTTAGGCGCCCCCCGAATCAGTTCCGCAGTTGCGGTGCTGGAGGTGCAGCCCTAACTTGGGGGCATGCCATCCAAGATTTCCCGACGGAATTTGTTGCGCAACACGGCTGCAGGGCTGCTGGGCGCTGGACTGCCGACCACGCTAGGAGCAACCGAAAGTTGCGCTGCGCCGGACCGCGCCACCGACTCACAGCCTGAAGACAGACAATCCAACTTTGCCGCGCCGGTGGGTGCCGTCGCGATTGCTTCGGGCAATGGGCTGAAGTCGGTGGAGACGGCTTACAAGTTGGTGACCGAAAAGAAGCTGCGGCCGGTGTCGGCAGCGGTGAAAGGGGTTGCCAGTGTCGAGGCGGATCCGAATGACATGAGCGTAGGCTACGGCGGCTTGCCCAATGAAGACGGCAAGGTGGCGTTGGATGCTTCGTGCATGGACGGCCCCACTCACAACGCCGGTTCGGTGGCGGCGGTGGAAGACATCATGCATGTGGCGCAGGTTGCGGAATTGGTTATGGATGCCACTGACCACATCAACCTGGTCGGCGTTGGCGCGCGTCAGTTTGCCATCGATCACGGTTTCCCGGTTCAGGATCTGCTCACCGATCGCGCGCGCAAGATTTGGCTGAAGTGGCGCGCCAACCGCAGCGGCGACGACCGCTTGTGGCCGCTGAATGATGAAGCTTTGCTGGATCCAACCTTGCAAGGTGAACCGCGTCCTTGGGGCACGATTCATTGCTCGGTTCTGGCGCCGAATGCCGACCTAGGTTGTTGCACGACCACATCGGGTTTGGCATTCAAAATCCCTGGCCGGATTGGCGATTCGCCGCTGGTTGGCGCGGGTATGTATTGCGACAACGAAGTCGGTAGTGCTGGTGCAACCGGCCGCGGCGAAGCGGCGATCATGTCGGGCGGTTCCTGGCTCATCGTCGAGCGCATGCGCGCCGGTGATAGCGCCAAAGAAGCCTGCTTGTACGCGCTGCGTCGCGTCGCCGAGCAAGCCGAACGCGCATCGAAGTGGCAATCGGCTTTGTGGAAGGACGGCAAGCCGGGTTTTGGCTTGACCTTCTACGCGGTGCGCAAGGATGGCGATTACGGTTGTGCATCCATGTTAGGCAGTCATAAGTTCGCCGTTTGCACCAGCGAAGGCGCCCGCCACGAGTCCAGCGCCACGCCATACTAAGCCACTGGATTGCGGCGTCCGCTTGGTGAGATGCCGCAACGACTCCGCGCCGAATTATGACTTCCCCCCGACGCGTCGGCATCGACACTGGCGGCACCTTCACCGATGCGGTGACCCAGGATGCCGACGGCTACCGGGTGCATAAATGTCCCACCACGCCGGACGAGCCATCCAAAGCGGTTTTGACTGCGTTGGCTGAACTCGCTCCGCCGCCCACTTCCAAATCCGGGGGCGCGGCAAATCCATCCGCGAAGCTCGCAGCCGAGAGCGCCGTGCATTTGGTTCACGGCACGACTCACGCGACCAATGCCTTACTGACCGGCAGGCTGGGTCGTGTCGCCTTGATCACCACCACCGGTTTTGCCGACGTCCTCGCCGTAGGCCGCCAAGATCGTGAAGATCTTTATTGCTTGGCCCCGCAATTGCGTCGGCCCAAGCAAGATCCGCGAGCGGTGATCGAAGTGAAGGAGCGCCTGGCCGCCGACGGCAAGGTGTTGCAGAAGCTAGAGAGGGAGGAAGTCGAGCGCGTGGTTGCCGCAGTGACCAAGTTGGCTGGTGGCAAGCGCACTCGCAAGACTTCGGGATCGGTTTCGGGCACTGCCAATGGCTCAGAGCGCGCGTCGCCCATCGATGCGATTGCGATTTGCTTTTTGCATTCTTACCTCAACCCGGTCCACGAAAAGCGTCTCGCTCGTGCGCTGCGCAAGTTGAAGTTGCCGGTCGTTTGTTCGGCCGAACTCGCCGCCG
>CAZMDZ010000452.1:0-2827 GCA_964565175.1 uncultured Planctomycetales bacterium | reverse complement strand
ACGGGTTTGGCGTTCAGCTGCGCGCGACAGCGCGTCCGCTGCAACGCCTGGTTAGGCGGATCACTTAAAGCTCGAACCCAAGCCCTATCTCTAATGAAAAACCACTAAACTCGGTTTCTATTTCAGGAACGGTGTTAGATTTCCCCGCAACAATCGGAATGAGATACCTGAGGGATGAGTCGATGAAAAACTGCTCATTTACGTAATACTGAACACCCGCGCCAAGCTGAAGCCCAAACTGTGTACCCAAATCCAAAGTTGTTCCAGGAACGGTGTCAGAAACGGTGTTTTGAGCATAGATGCTGAAGAATGGGAATAGTGACTCACTCTGAGAGAAGAAGAACCTACCTCCACCAGAGACTTCCGTTGCATCAAGGTCTTCAAAACTTGACTTTGCGATTACAACCTCAGCCAATCCAAAGCGCTCTCCATCGCGATATTCAGTTGCACCAATGCCAACCTCAAAGGATGAATAATCCGTGGAACCCGAGAACCCATATCCGAGGCTACTAATTTCCCCATCGACCGAATCAGCAATTATTCCACCAGCACGGAAGGTGGGGCGATATTCAACGCCAGGCTGTGAACAGGCCACAACACCGGTCAGGAGAAGGCTGGAAAAAAGAAATGTTTGGTACTTCACTTTGGATTCAATTATTGGGGGTTATGAAACAGCTCTAGTGCAGAACTGCCAGGACGCTGAGGATACACGCGCATCCGTGCCTATGTAAATATTTCAGAAAAACTCTTCCCGCCTAACGCCTTGTTAGGCATTCCTGTTTGCATCTATTGCTGCTGCCCAAGCTCCCCTGCCAAAGAGCACGAAGCGGTACTCTTTGCCGGTTTTCGTGTGTACCGCAAGCGAGTTCGGCATGAGCGGAATGAATCCCAAGAATTTCGTCCAGCATTTCTCTGAGGATTGGATGTCCGACAGATTGATTTCCGTATTACCGCCTTGAATATTTATTTTGTGCGCTTCAAATACAAGGCGTTGATCTGTCAGATACAATTTGCCGCCTACAGTCTCAAGTCCTTTTTGCAGGTTTGCGGCGCCCTTCTTAATGATTTGCTCATTCTCTTTCAGTTCAGTCTTCATTTCGTTCTCCTCTTGATGCCTAACGGGATCGCCATTCAGCAGCTCGCGAAGCGAGTCTGCTGCAATGGCTGGTTAGGCAGATGAAATTCACGATAAAGCATCACTGCCAGTTTTCTTGAACTTGCATTTAGGGAAGTTCCCGCATCCCACAAATGACTCCCCCGGCTTGTAGTTGCGGGCCTCCCTCCAAACGAGATTGCTCCCACAACGTGGGCACTTACCTAAGTCATGTTCAGACTCATCTGGCTTTTCCAGGTCCTCTTTACATTGAGCACAAATCCGTTCATCTGGGAAATACCTAAGCCTTGCCCGGGGAATAACTTTCCCACATCCAGAACATAGTTTGTGCATTTTGGGGTCACCCAACCATTTAACCCAGGCACGCTCATAGCTTGTCTCAGGATCTGCAGCTCCGTTATGCACCGCGACAAAATGCTCCTGCGCAGGCGTACTCGGAGACCGTTCTCCAGAGCAAAGAGCTTGAAAAAACTCATGGTGTTTCTCAATCAACCCCAGCTCTTCTTCGGTTAGCTCTTCCATGCCTGCCAATCCTCTCCTGCCTAACGGGTTTGCCGTTCAGCAGCCGTGCGAAGCACGGTCTGTCTGCAACGGCTGGTTAGATAGTACACATTTACACAGAGACTCAATAATCACCCTTGCCTGGAATAGTGTTCCGAACCCCTCCTCTTGGGTTCTCGACATCACTTTCTCTTCTTGGGATTAAGTGCCAGTGGCAATGAAAGACGGTTTGTCCTGCAGATGCCCCAACATTGACTCCCACGTTAAACCCTGAGACAAGGGAATCATCTTGGATGAGTATCTCCCGCACTTTTTGCAGAAGATCGAGGCAAGCCCTTAGCTCAGCAGTTCCTAGCTCAAAAAGAGAAGCTTCATGACGACGAGGGACCACAAGGACATGCCCATCTGTTACTGGAAAGTTGTCATAGAAGGCAATAGCCAAACTGTTGTGAGCCAGAAGCTTCTCCTCCGGAACAATGCAGAACGGACAATCCTTTTCTGTGTGGTCGAATGATTTTCGAACTTCTCGAAAATCAGTGTCATCTCTATCACGCTTCATTGCGTTGCAGCTGTAGCAGAGGGCTTGAAGATTACTAATTTCATCTCCCCCCTGATGATTCCTTGGGAGGATGTGATCTACTTCTAGAGCCTTTTTGTCAGCAGCAATGCCGCACAACTCACAATGGAACTTAGCGGCCTTGAGTACCTCATACCTAAGAGTGCCTGAGATATAACCTGTTGACTTCTTTCTATGCTGCCAGGGCTGATCCCCCCTTTTCTCGAGGAACTCCTGCAGTTTCAAATCGCACTTCGAAACAAGGCTTTGGACTTCTGATTCAGTCAAGCTCTCGAAGCCAATTAATGAATACTCTTTATTGGAAGAGTCTCGTTCAATCACCTTGTGCTTCCGCAAAACTTGCCCAACCATGTTTCGAACAATCTGTTCGTAATATTCAACTTGGCTCAAGTCCTCCTGCAGTAGGCATCTTGCAAGGTCGGTCTCGGACATCCTTCCCTTGTTCCCAAGCAGGGCCGCCAGCACGACAGGCTGATATACATGCGACATTCTCATGCGCCTGTCGATAAAGTCCGCTAGCTCTGAGAACTCCATGGCACCATTTTATCTGCTATCTATCTAACGGGATTGGCGTTCAGCTGCCGACGCGAAGCGGCGGTCTGTCTGCAACGGCTGGTTGGCTAGTCTAACTTGAG
>CAZMDZ010000451.1:0-2831 GCA_964565175.1 uncultured Planctomycetales bacterium | reverse complement strand
GACTACCTGATTCCGAGTTTCCGAATCCGACTGGATGGAGCGTTCCGCGAGGAATTGCTCCATCCATTTTTTTAGCAGACGACTGCCTGCCGCTAAGGCGATGATGGTGCCGCCGCACAAGCCCATCATTGGGCTGACCTGCAGCCACGACGCTAAGCCATATCCAATAGCAAGCGCTGGCAGGAAGAATACAAAGGCGCGGATAATCGAAGCCCACCAGCCTGGTCGCGGCTTATTCATGCCGTCAAAGACGGCGCGCGAAAGGAAAAACGGTGTAGCCGCGACCACCGCCAAAGGCAAAAAAGGCATGCCTTCGGCTGCGTAACCGCGGGTGGCGGGCGTGTCGCTGAGGACGTCGGCAAGCCAAGGGCCGACCAGCCCGACAACGGGCAAGACGAAGGCGAGGATGTAGAGGTAACTGGCACGCATCGCGACTTTGAATTCGCTGCGAATTGTGGCGACGTCGTTGAGGCCGAGGTAGCGGGCGGCGAGTGGTAGAAAGGCAACGCTGCAGGCGATGGCTGGCATGAGAAGGAAGCGCAAGGTGCGGTCGAAGATCGACCAGGCTGCCAGCAAGGGGGTGGTGATTGCTTCAGGAGAAAGTTGGGAAATCAAAGCCAGCACGGCGATCGATTCGAGCGCCATTAGCAAGTAAGTCACAGAGCTTGGCGCGGCAATTTCGAGGATCGCTTTAACAGGTCGCTGGAATATGCCTGGCTGCCGATCTTCGGCGGCGGCGATGCGGCGTTTTTCATGGGAGTTGGCGCGGTGGATGGCATAAGCGAGGCCAGCGATCCGGCCCAACACGGTGGACACGGCAATACCGAGTATCCCCCATTGAAAAACGAAAACGAAGATGGCGTTGAGGATGACGTTGGTCAAGCCGCTGAGCACCCCGGCCCACATCGTCCCGTGGGTGTCCTGATGAGCTTTGACGACGGAGTCGGGCAAAATGGACCAGAAGGAGGTCAGCGCTGAGCCGCCGACGATGACTGCTGCGTAAATGCGGAATTGCTTGGCGAGAAGCGGGTCGCTGATGAAGAGGTCGGTCCATGCCCAAATCGCGCCAGCCAGCCCCACGAATACCGCCGCCAAGGCAAGGATGATCTTCCACGCTGCTGATTTGAGCTGTTCTACCCTTTGACCTTCGCCAGCTCCCATCGCGGCGGCGAGATGGGCAGTTAAGCCGTTTGAAGTGCCCACCCAACATGCGATGCTGAGGAATTCAAATGGCAGTGCCAAGCCGATGGCGGCAATCGAAGCGTCGCCCAGACCTTTGAAATTTTCGAGATGCTCCAGCTCGGCGGCGAAAAAGGTATCCACCCACTGGAAGGTCGACCGCAACCAAAACGAAATGATCAACGGTCCGGTCAACCGGAGGATGGATGGTGGCTTCACCGTCGTATGATATGCGCCATGAACTCCCGACGTCCCCGCTTCCACGATTGGCTGGCCTCCTCGATGTTCAGCTTGGTGCTCATCACTAGTTTGGGCAGCTTGAGCGGCTGCATGAAGGCCCCGGATCCGACGACCGTTAGTGGTTCAAGTGCGAGTGCGAACGAAGGCAAAGTCACTCATTCTGAACCGAAGTTGACGCTAACCGCGCCCGCGGATTGGACCGAGACCGAGCCGCAGCATTCGTTCTTCCTGAAAACATGGGAGCTGCCCGGCGGTGGGATTGCCAACATTTCGTACCTTGGCAACAACCCCAAGATTATTGAGGACAACCAGCAGCGGTGGGTCAATCAATTCCGGACGGCCGACGGTTCGCCGATCGAGAAGGTTGAGAAATTTGGTTTGGACGACGCCCCCTTTGAGACCTCGATGATTTTTGTCGAGGGTACCATGGTCGCAACTGCCCAGATTGGCGGCGGTGATCATCGTGAAAATTGGATGCTGATTGGCGCCGTAATGATGGCCCCTCATGGGCCGCTTTACGTCAAAGTGCTGGGACCGCGCGAGAGCTTGCACCCCCAGATAGGCGCAGTGAATGAAATGCTGCGCGGTTTGAAGGCTGAGTAGGTTGGCCTGATTTTGCTGTAACTTTTGCCGGGGTCGTCCGTCTTCCGTTTGTGGAGAGGGACAACTCAATCGCGCTGTTAGGACTGAATGCGGTACCAGGGCTGGGGCCGCGTCGGTTGCAGCAGTTGCTCGCAGACTATGGCGATGCTCATTCGGTAATCGCTGCATGCCCTGGCTGCTTGCAAGGCATCGGCGGCCGAGTGGAGCGTTGGCCAGCCGAGCGAATCCGGCAGGAGGGGCAGGTGCAATGGCTGGTTCTCAGGGAACTTGAGGCACAGGTATTGAGCGAGGGAATGGACAAACCCAGTGAGTGGGATCACCTCGCTCAAATCCGTGGCGGGCATCCGCCGCCGGTGTTGATCTTGCGCGGCAATAGGGACTGCATCCTTACCCCAGTCTTGCGGGTGGCAGTGGTTGGATCTCGGGCTTGCACGCCGTATGGACGGGAGCAGGCTTACCGCATGGGCGCGGGATTGGCGGCAGCTGGGGTGGTTGTGGTTTCGGGGGCGGCTCGCGGCATTGATCAAGCGGCAATGCGCGGAGCACTTTCCGTAGGCGGGCAAGTGGTGGCGGTGTTGGGCAGTGGCATCGACCGCCCCTACCCTGCCGACGCTAGGAATTTGTTGGATGCCATTGTCGAAGAAGAGGGTTGCGTCATGACCGAGTTCGGTTGCAACACCACGCCAACGCGGGGCAACTTCCCTCGTCGCAATCGATTAATCGCCGCACTGGCCAAAGGCACTGTGGTGGTGGAAGCGGGGCCAAAATCGGGCAGCATGAATACCGTGGATTGGTGCAACCAATTGGGC
>CAZMDZ010000450.1:0-2834 GCA_964565175.1 uncultured Planctomycetales bacterium | reverse complement strand
ATCGCTGAGCAATGGATAGTCATGGGCCAGGCCAATTGGCAATCCACCTACGTGGCCATGGATGATGCCGTCCTAGCACTGCTCAAGCGCCAAGAAGAATTGGCTCTCGGTCTCGAAGGGTTAGGGGAAAGGATTGGCCAATGGGGTACTCTCCTTTGTGACGCGAGTCTTACCAAGACGGAGCCCATATTTGAACTTTTACCCGAACGCGCTAAAAGGTTAGCCGACCTAGGACTGGCTCTTGAACTCGGCATTGATTACCAAATCAAAGACGAATTCTGACCAAACACTATGTTCTTTGCCAGACACTCTAAAGCTATCCAAGTTACCTAAGAAGAGGTGATGAACCAATGTTGGGGCGCCACGGAGCAGGTGTTTGAGGTTCATTCCCCTGTGATTGCAGATGATGGTGCTCCAAAAGTAGAGTGGGTCAATGAAAGAGCGGATGATCAATCCCTTTTGGTCTATTTTGCAATCAAGGGGAAGCCTTACCTCTTCGTAATTGTTGTGATGAAAGAAGAGGATGGCTTTGCGGTTGGAGGGGCATACGCCGAGGCCAAGGTTAGGGTTTACCTAGGATCTACAGTCAAAGCCTGAGCTTCGACAGTTGAGTGAGTCTTGCTGCTTGATCGTTTCCGTGGTGTACGAAAATTGGGGAGGGAATCCTCAACTTGGAGGCTTCCACCTCAACTCAGAGCATGTCGAATTTTTCGGCTCCATCGGAGTGACAATGGATTTTGACCTCTACAGTCGGGGCCCCAAGATGCTTGGAGATGAGGCGTGAACTCGGCTGAGGGCGAGGAAATCGCTCCCTGTAACGGGTTTAGGCAAAAGGGAGATGGTGATTGACGATATCTGATATTTGTCATATATTCGAGGGGTGAGTCAGCGTCTCAGTTCCCGTCTCAGTTCCCGCCAGCAGCAGGCGCTGGAAGCTTTGCTGAAGTTCCAGCAGGAGCATCAGCGGCCGCCGACGCGGGCGGAGTTGGGCGAGCTTTTGGGGGTCAGCGCGCAGACTGCGGATTTCCATTTGCGGGCGCTGGAGCGCAAAGGGGTGCTGCGTTTGTCGCGGCAGTCGCGTGGCATTGATTTGCTGCCGGCGGCCAGCGAAATGGCGTCGGTGGCGGACGCTGGCGGCGGTTCAGGCGCCAAGTCTGTGGAAAGGGACGTGGACGTAGCCAGCAATGCCGTGCCCATCCTCGGTCGCGTTGCCGCTGGTTCGCCGTTGATGGCGTTGGAAAACCACGATGGGAGTCTGCCATTACCGGAGGGTTGCGCCGCCAACTTTGCGCTGCGCGTAGAGGGCGAATCGATGATTGAGGCTGGCATCCTCGACGGTGATTTAGTGCTAGTCGAACAAGGACCGGAAGCGCGGACGGGCGACATTGTTGTGGCCATGATCGGCGAAGGCGAAACGTCGGAGGCGACGGTCAAGCGCTATTTGCCGCAGCGTGGGCGCGTCGTGTTGCGGCCGGCGAACGCAACCATGGAAGACATCGTCGTGCGGCGCGGCGAGCCGTTGTCGATTGCGGGCCGCGTGGTCGGCGTCATTCGTATATGGGGATAGTGCGGTGAGCAAGCAGATGAAGAGTGAAAACAAGCGGAGGCAAGTGTGATGAAAGCATGGTTAGAAGAGGTTCAACCCGACGGCAAGGCGGCGCAGTTTGTGGCGCCAGCGGGGGATTCGGGCACGTCGTTCTTTTTGCAGTTGTGCGGTGAGGTGAAGGCGGATGAAGAGCAATTGCAAAGTGGCGAGTTGTTCGCCATCAGCGCCGATACCGACGCCGAGCCCGGCGATTTGGTGGTGTGGTGGACCGGTACCAACGCCAGCTTGGCATTGGCCAAGATGAGTGACGATTTGCGGCTGCATCCGGTCGGTGGATTTCCGGCGCCGGAGCTGCAATGTGGCAACGGGGTCGCGCGCGAGGTGCGTGGGGCGGCGCTGCGCGGAGTGGTGGTCGGCCGTTTGCGTCGAATGCGGTCGGCTCAATAAAGCGATGCAGCTTCTTCTTTGACGATGACCGCACGCTCCATTCTGCACGTCGACCTCGACGCTTTTTTCGTCGCGGTGGAACGAGTGCTGGATCCGCGTTTGGTCGGGCGACCGGTGGTGGTGGGCGGTTCGCCGGAAACGCGCGGTGTGGTGGCGGCGGCGTCGTATGAAGCGCGGGCTTATGGCATTCATTCGGCGATGCCGATGGCGCAGGCGGTGCGCATGTGCCCGGATTTGGTCCGGGTTTCGGGCACCCACGGCGCTTATGGGCGCGCGTCGAAGGCGGTGTTCGACGTGCTTGGCGGTTATACGCCAATCATTGAAAAGGTGTCGGTAGACGAGGCTTATTTGGACCTCAGCGGCACCACTCACTTGTTCGGCCGCGCCGTCGACGCCGCCGATCGCATGCGCAAGGACATCAAAGACCGCTTGCGCTTGGATCTAACCATCGGCGTGTCGCGCAATCGATTGGTCAGCAAGGTGGCGTCGGCTTTTGCCAAACCAATGGGCTTGTTCGACGTGCACCCCGGCCAAGAATCACGCTTTTTGGCGCCGCTGCCGGTGCGCGCGATGCCCGGCATTGGACCGGTGACGACGCGGCGATTGAAGGACTTGAACATCCCGTGGCTGGGAACTCTGGCTTGCACCGACGAGTGGTTTTTGTCGGAATTGTTCGGCAGTTACGGTCCGGCCATGCAGCAACGCGCGCGCGGCGAAGACGATACGCCGGTGTGCCCGCCGTGGGAGCGCCCCGCAGCCAAGTCGATTGGTCACGACCAAACCTTCGCCATCGACACCGACGACCACCCATTTTTTCGCGCCAAGATGCGTGAGTTGCTGG
>CAZMDZ010000449.1:0-2837 GCA_964565175.1 uncultured Planctomycetales bacterium | reverse complement strand
TTCAAAAGCTGCAGAGCTTCCTGTAAGCAATGTGCGGCGCGATAGGGAATGCCCTGACGGTTCAGTTTTTCACCACCAATTTGTTGGCAAACCTGTCGACTTCCAACCACCAAAACAGGGCCAATTCGCTCAGCCCGAGTGGGTTGATTGACGCAATGGGGCATGGCTAAACGGAACCAGAAAGTTGCGCCTTTGTCAGCTTCACTTTCGGCGCCAATGTCGCCACCCATCAACTTGACGAATTCTTTGCAGATGGACAGCCCAAGTCCAGTCCCGCCAAACTCGCGCGCAGTGGATGCATTGGTTTGCTCAAAGGGCTTAAACAGATTTTGTTGCAGCTCCTTGGAGATGCCTTGGCCGGTATCGACGACTTCAAAACGCAACTGATCGCAGTCTTCCTCCCGGCCGTCGAGCTTGACATTGAGTTGGACCGAGCCTTCGCGAGTGAACTTAATCGCATTGCCAATCAAGTTGGCAAGAATCTGGCGCAGTCTTCCTGGGTCGCCGACGTAAAGACTGGGCAACTCACAATCCACACTGGTGCGGAGTTCCAATCCCTGCTCTTTGGCTTTGGATGCGAACAGTTCGGCGGTATCCTCGATCAAATCATCGAGGTCGAACTCAATGGACTCCAAGTCAACCTTGCCCGCCTGAATTTTGGAGTAATCCAAAATGTCGTTCAAAATGGCAAGCAGCGAGTCGCCAGAGTTGCGCAGCGTAGATGCCAAATCGTATTGCTCTTCGTCCAGCTTCGATTCCAGTAAGAGATTGGCCATGCCCAATACGCCGTTCATTGGGGTGCGAATTTCATGGCTCATGGTTGCCAAAAAACGGCCTTTGGCATCTTCCGCCTGACGCGCTCGCTCCGCCAATTCTAAGGCTTCAATGCGCGCATCATCCAACTGCCTTTCGCGGATAGAAATTTGTTCCGCCATGCGATTGAATGCCGCCGCCAGCTGGCCGGTTTCGTCGACCGAGCGTTCGTCGGCGCGGGCATCTAAGTCGCCAAGGGACAAAGCTTCCGACGCCTTACCCAAGCGATTCAATCGCTTGCTGACGCGGAAGCCAAGGAAGGTGCTGATGATGCCGACAACGATCATGGCAACTGCCATAAAGGTGACTTGGCGAGCGATGGCTAATTGTTGAGCAGCGCGAATGCCCGCGGTGCTGAGATCCATTTCCAAGCTGCCGAGTAGGGTGCCGTCGGTGGTTTTGGCGGGGCGGCGAATGGTGAGCAATTCAGCATCAAGGCCGACGTTTTGATCTTTCCAGGCCGCGAGCTGTTCCCCGGTGGCGGAGAATACGCGAACGTGCGCCATCGCCGGAATGTGGCTCATAGATTCCAATTGTTCTTGAATGCGGGCACCGTCCTCCAATTCCAAATCGAATTGAAGAGTCCACTCCAAGTACTCCAGCAGCACGCCGCCTTTATCGAGCAGTGCGCTGCGATCGCGTTCCTGACTTTGATTGATCGTAAAGTAAAGCCACGGGATGCCGGCCAAAAGGATGAGCAAAATCGAGGACCACGCAAAGCGCGCACCGATGCTGCGAGGAACCCACGACCTCATTGGGTTGCCTCCGCCTTATGCTTCTCTTTGGGCAAGATGGCTTGATCCAACAGCTTGAGTATGTTGGAACTCAATCCAGTTGCTTTTTTCTCCCACGAGCCACTTGCTTGACTGTAATTGGACTTGTTGGGAACGGTCTGAATTAAGGATTGCAGTAGCTTGTTGACCGCCAGCTTGAGTTTGTCGACGTCCTTGCCTTTGCCCAAGCTTGCTTCGAGGAACTTCCAATCCTGCTGCACCATTAATAGCCAAGTGCGAGGATGGAGGCCGCCTTTCGTTGGTGCTCGATCCAAGTCCGCAATTAAGAAGTGGATGTCGGCCAAAACCATCCGGCGTAACGACTCACGGATCTGGAGTAGATCCTTGGCTTCCAAGGCCGGCTTGAGCGGCAGGAAGTGTTTCTTGGGCAAGACCGCCACTTTTTCTAGGCCGGAATAGATCGGTTTGAGGTAAACCGCTGCCTTATTAGCTCTTTCGTAATCGCCCTCGGCTGCATAAACCAAGACTCGTTTGGCCACTTCTACCAAGGATGGTCGAAGTTTGCCGCGTGCATCCTCCAAGGCCACGTCCGCAGTTAGGACTGCAGCCTGGATGAGCAGCAGGACGAGGAAGATGCGGAACATTAGAAATCAAGCACGGCTTGGAAGAAGAACAAATCTCCTCCTGGCCAATTGCCTGCCGCCGAGAAATTTACGTTTTGGTATTCAAACTTAAAAGTAATGCGTTCGGTTGGAGCCCAGCGCAAACCGAGGACTGCGGCGCTGCGGTCGTTGGCATCGCGGACGCGGTCGTCTGGGTCGACTTGGTCGAAACGAGCAAAGACGCCCATGTCATATTCGGCGGTTAGGACTGGGTAGTAAGCCAGCAAATACCAGCCGTCGCGGATGAACTCGCCGCCGGATGCCGTTGGGTCGTCGACGGTGCTGGTGACCCACTCGCCACTGAGATCCAAGTCGGCCAAAGTGGTCGCAAAATCAGCGCCGACGTATTGATAACCGTTTTGGCCACTGTCGTCGTACTTGCCGTTGGCGAAAGAAACGCCGGCTTCAAAGGCTTGATGAAGGAAGCCGAGGCGACCGGATAACATCAGGTTTTGATTGTTGTTTCTCGTTTGCCGGGCACTGCGCGCGCTGCTGTCCAGGGCGTCGCCCAAACCGTTTGTAACTGCTGCGTCGGCAGTGAATTGCGGGTCGTGGGCTTGATCTTGCCACTTGTTCATGATGCCGGTTTCGTACCAGTTTCCAGGCACCACTTCGCGGAAGGCGTATG
>CAZMDZ010000448.1:0-2841 GCA_964565175.1 uncultured Planctomycetales bacterium | reverse complement strand
GCTTCGCCATCGGGGCCAGCTTCAGCCTCGCCGAATTCCGTGATTTCAATCCAGCGCTCACGATCGAGCGCAGCACGACGGTGGGCCACCCGTGCGGGTGTCGATTGAACCAGGTCTAAGCGCCCCTGCCGTTGCAACTCGGCCAGTACCGTGCCGACGTTCTCGCCGTTGGACTGGAAGCGCACCAATGCCCGGTAATCCTTGGCCGCTTTCATCTCCTTTAACTCCACTACCCGCTTGCGATTGGTGTAGCGCAGTCCAGAAATTTCCAAGCGGCCTTCGTTGCGGCGATTGATTTCGGCAGCCAGTTCCTCTAGATCCACGTCAGGCCGCTTGGCTTTCAGGATCTCCATGACAAATGGACGCCCTTCGCCCAGCATGCGTACATTCAAATCCTCACGCCCAGCGCCATGGAACTTGTTGCGACGCCCCTTAAACCGCGGCATCGCGACCCAAGCGATCAATTCTTGCACCGAGTCGCGGGTCAACTTGCCAAAGCCTTCGCAGCGATCGCAGCCCTTGCCGCGGCATTCCGGGCAGTAAAACAACGTTTGCGGTAGATCGCGGCTCAGCTTGCGGTAGCGTCCCTCAAAGTAAACCTTGACCGGAACTTGCCGCGCCGGTGATGCGGACTTCTTCGGCTGCTGCTGGGAATCACTGTGCTGTGACGAATCACTCGAGGCTTGAGGACTATTGGACGAACTGGCTTCGGGCACGGTTAAAATGCGGCGGTGTGGCCGGAAATTTTTGTGGTGTTCGGGGTTCCGCTAAGAAGCTTCGGCTTCTTTGTGGCTATGGGTTTTTTGGTCGGGGTGCAGTTGGCCACCCGCTTGTCGCGCAAGTACGGCAGTGACCCAGATCTGGATGGGGATCGCATCCCCGATCTAAGTTGGACCGTGTTGCTCGGCGTGTTGATCGGTGCGCGTATCGCCTACGTGCTAGTCAACCTCGACGTCTTCCTCGACAACCCCGTCGCCATTCTCAAAATCTGGGAAGGCGGCCTGGTCATGTACGGCGGGCTCATTTTAGCCCTGATCCTCGGCCTAAGGAAGACTCGCAAGCTCGAGATGAATCCGCTGCAAACGGCGGATTATGCACTCACCGCTGCCTTCCTTGGTCAAGCCGTCGGTCGCTTCGGTTGCCTGGCGGTTGGCGATGACTTCGGCAAACCCGTCGCCCTCAACGCCGACTGCACCGCGCCGTGGTGGGCAGTCACCTTCGACAGCCCGCTGCGCAATGGCTCGGCCTTCCCGCCCTACCTGACCGACATCGCGCTGCATCCAACCCAGATGTACATGTCGATCAAAGCTTTCGTGCTGTTTGCCTTCGGCATGTGGCTGCTGAAGCGCAAGAAATTCCACGGTCAAGTCATGGTCAGCGTGATGGCCGGCTACGCGGTGCTGCGCTCGATCGTCGAGATCTTCCGCGGCGACGCACAGGCCCGTGGCGGCATCTTCAAAGATGGCTTGTCACCCGAGGACGTCGGCCAACGCTTGCATGAACTTGGCGTGGCGACGCCAGCAGGTCGGATTGTCGATTACCAGGGCTACCGCAAGTTGCTGATCGAAGGCACCGAAGGCGTGCAAGCGGAGTTGTTGATCTCGACCTCGCAGATGGTCGCCATCGTCACCTTCACCATCATGATTTACTTCTACCGTCGCCTGTCCAAGCGCAATGACTTGCAGGTCGCCTCGGACTGAATCAAGCCAAGTTTTCTAACGACGCAAATAGATGGTCTTTCTCGCAGGAATCGATGAAGCGGGCTATGGACCTTTTGTTGGCCCGTTCACGGTTGGTTTTAGTTTGTTCCGTGTGCCGGATTTGGAAGTCGATTTGTGGCAGGTCCTGGACAAGGTTGCTACCCGCACGCCCACTCGCAAAGATCGCCGACTGCGAGTCGATGATTCCAAAAAAGTGCATAGCGGGCGATTGGGTCGTGGTCGCTTAGAGCGCAGTGTCGCCGCCTTTCGCGAACTGCTTGACCCAGCAGCAACCGATTTTCAATCGTGGGCAAAGTCTCCGCCAGCAGGTCCTTCGATCTGGCTGGACCGAAGTCCTTGGCTGCGGGATATGGAAGTACCGTT
Organism: uncultured Planctomycetales bacterium; assembly: GCA_964565175.1. Classification (GTDB taxonomy): domain Bacteria; phylum Planctomycetota; class UBA1135; order UBA1135; family UBA1135; genus JACNIZ01. The sequence goes on along the minus strand of CAZMDZ010000448.1, from coordinate 757 downwards.
TTGCCCGTCCGTGAATCATGACCGCAGCCGCTTAGATGCCGTCGGCTTGCGCCAATGCCTGGAAGCCAGCGGTTGTTCGGTAGATGCGTTCGGCGCGCGCCTGGTGCCAGCTGGCGAATGGAATCAATGGATCAAGCAAACGTCGAACAAAGGCGAAACGCTGTTTCAAATTTCGATGGAAGCGGTGCGTCACCTGCTTGACCGCACTGGCCATGCGCCGCTGCGCATTGAGCTTGATCGACACGGTGGACGTTTGCATTACGCGCCCAAACTCAAAGCTGCGCTGAAGCCAGAGCAAATTATTCATCACGGCGAAAACACCGGCGGCTCCACTTACACGCTGCGCTTCGCCAGTCGAGAGGTACAGGTCCGCTTCTCGGAAAAGGCCGACAGCACCCATTTGCCGGTTGCCCTCGCCTCGCTGGCGGCCAAGCAAAGCCGCGAGCGCAGCATGGATTTATTTAACCAATGGTGGTTGGAAAAAGCCCCTGAATTGACCGGAACCAAAGGCTACGGCGTCGACGGCAAACGCTGGTTAAGCGAGGTCGAACAGTTCATGCCCAAGGGTTTAAACCGAAGCGTCCTGAAGCGGATCCGTTGATCCAACTCCAGGACGCTTGCGAGCGAACCGAGGGTTCCGTTAGTCGTCTTTGTTTTGAAAGAATACGAAGAACGGGTTGGTCGGATCGATCCCTTCCTTCTTCTGCCTCTTCGGATCGGGCGGTAACTTTTCGCCTTTGCGCCGACGTCCACCAGG
>CAZMDZ010000447.1:0-2844 GCA_964565175.1 uncultured Planctomycetales bacterium | reverse complement strand
TGGCGGCGTCGACCAAGTATCGATCGCAGCTGGCATGGCCAAGGTTGTCATTGATTTCTTTGAAATTATCCAAATCCAACAAGATCAAACCACCGCGCAAATTCTCCTCGCCAACTACGGTCAGTCGACTTTCCACCCGCTCCAACCATGCGTTGCGGTTGAGCGCACCGGTCATCCGGTCGAAGGTTGCAGCCACCACCAAATCGGTGTGCAACTTCCATAATTCCGCCGCCAACGAAACCTGATGACTCAGCAAACTCAAGAGTTCAATTCCATCACCGCATCGATCTTGCGGTAGACAAGCTTGCGGCAACACCAAACCTCCCAAAACTCGATTATGGGCTTGAATTGGCAAATACCAGCATAATTCGCGGCTTAAGCCAAAAGCGCTGCCCTCAGTCAAACGGGGTTCGTCGGCGTTCCAAGCTTCGGCGGCGGCACTGCGGGTGAAACCGGAAGGTCGAATGGTTAGGTGCGAACGTTCGGTTTGGCGTTGGTACAAGTAGTAGCGATCCACTTCGCGACCCGCGACAAAAAACGCGGCCCAGGTACACCCCGCCGCCGCCACCACTTTGATCGGAACGCACTTCGGCCAGTCCGACTTGGTTGCCTCGGTGGTCAAAACTTGGCCCAAAGACAACAGTCGCTTCAAGTGCCGCGCACGCCGCTCCGCCGATTCCAGGCGTTGGGCTAAGTCCTTTAGTCGCAGTGCGCTCATGAAGGACCTAGCCGGCTTTTTTTCAAAATGGAAGCTTGGCTCAGGCCAAGCACCAAGAGGTGGTTTTGGGAGATGTTGAGCATGGGAATACCGCTCCCGCATAAACCTCCAGAAGGCCGCCGGAGCTCACCCCTCTTTTCGCGAAATAGCTAGGAAACTTAAGGGAATTAGCCTATTCAGGCAGCTGCAAATGCAAATCCTGAATCTGTCCCGTTTGCGTTTGTAACTCCTGTGACCAAGTGGTTCTTTGGCCGTTCCCCCGCGTCCAAGTAAAAGTGATCTGGTATTGACGCGGACGATCCTTGTTGATTTCCAACACTGCGCCGTCGGCAGGCCTCAGTTCCACTTGCCATGGCGGCCGCGCCGTTTTGTCAGGATTACCGGGTGCATCATCCAATGCCGGGCCAGCTTCAACGATCGCATCGAGGCGCGCATCGGGATCTTGGAGCAAGTGATCCAGCAGCTCAGGGGCAAATATGCGGAAACCAGCACCTGGAGCGAGTGAGAGCTGTAAGTCATCGTCCAACGAAGGGGCCGACCACTTACCGTTGGCGATGTGGAGGTCGAAAGGTCCAGCGATGCGGTAGCCGTTGGCGGAGGCCATCAACCAGTAATCGCCGTCTGGCAAATGTTGAAGGCTAAAACCACCGTCCGCGGTGGGTTGCGTGGTGGCGTAACGAACTTGCCATCGAACACTTGCCTGGTTACTGCGCATAATGCCGCCCAGTCTCGGTGACGGTGGGTGGCGAACCACCTTGCGCATTTTCTTGTGGATCTCTTCGGCGACTTCGGCGTGTTCAGGCAACCGTTCCACCAAAATGATTTGGCCGTTCACCATTCCCGACGGCACCCGCCCATCCAACCGAGTTCCGGTCAAATTCACTTGGTGGTAGGTCGGCATGCCAGCGAGGACCTCAACCACCGAGGACCGCGGAATGGATTGCGGCACCAATGCCAGCACTTGATAGCTGTCGGCCGCCAGTTCGATCGAATCGGTCAATCCTTGCCCATTGGTGCGCGCAACCTTGCGCCAAGGCCTGCCGACGCCCCCCGCAGCTTGGCCCGTCATGATTTGCACCACGCTACTCGCAAGTACTTGATCCGGTGCATGAGTGGCGACAGTCAAACTGCCCTGAGCGGGCAATTGCACGTCGCCCAGCCAACCGCTTTCTTCGATTTGAAACTCGGCCAGATACTTACCGTAAGCAGCCAATCCAGGAAGAGCTATACGCCAAGTACCCGGCGACAATCCCTCGAAAACAATCCGCCCTTGGTTGTTCGAATAGCCCGTTAATGGGCGCCGACGTGGATGCTGGGGCTGGTTCCGCGCCTTCCACCTCCAGTCATATTCCGCCGGAGACAGCTCCACTTGGCGCTGGGCCAGCGGCGAACCGGCGGCGTCAATTAAGCGCACTTCACTCGCGATTGCGGTTTCCAGCGGGACCACCACCTCTCTAGCTTGGGCCTGAACCTCGATGCGCACCCGACTTTCGCAATAGCCAGGAGCACGTGCTTGCATCCAATATTCTCCAGCCGGCAAGTGTCGAAAATGGAAGCGATGATCACTTTCCTGGTACGGCAAAACCGTTTGCAAACCGATCGGCCAAAACAAGGGCAGCAGCTGCGGACGCCCGATTTGAGCGGCGGCCAGTTCGGGGTGCAACAGCAACTTAATTTCGCCACGGCTTTGAATCGGATTGCCGTCGGAGTCTTGCAAAGTCACCGTAAAGGGCGGCGTCGCGGGAAGAAAAAGGTCACCCAAATCGAAGTCTTGCTCGACGTCTTGAAGCTCCTGATGGAGCAAGGTTCCGCCGGGGTGAACCACAGCAAAAGCGATACTGCCAGCCTTGATCGAGAGTTCAAAAGTTCCATCAAGGTTACTCCAGGAAGACGACAAGTGGCGGGCAGACAGAGCCAGCGGATCCACCACCATGACGAGAGCGTGGGAGGCTGGGGTGCCGTCGGCTTGGAGAATGCGACCTTTGAGTTGGCGAATTTGGGGGAAATCGGCTCGGTATTGACCGTTTTCTTCCACCGAAATCACCCGCGTTTCCAGGCCGCCGCTCTTGATCACTAAGTCGGATCGCAGCCGTGGGTCGATACCAGCGATTTGCAGGTAGCCGTCG
>CAZMDZ010000446.1:0-2845 GCA_964565175.1 uncultured Planctomycetales bacterium | reverse complement strand
GCTTTGTGAGCGCCGATAACGGCAATGCCTACAACGTGGCCTTAGCTGAAGAATTTTCTGAGGGAACCGCTCAGCAAATCGATCTTGAGCTCATTCCCTATTCCAGCCTGCCGGTCAAGGTCATCTATTCCGACGGCAGCCCGGCGAGTGGTTATGTCACGCGGCTTCTCGCAGCCGAACGCAATCACTCCAATGAGAACAACCGCTCCCAGTTTCAAGGGATTCCACTGCGCACCTCCTTGCCGACCGATGAAAATGGCCAAACCACCCTCCGCTTGGAGGTAGAGCCGCTGCTCGCCGAATACTCATCGCGACTTCCTGACCCTGTGATTCAAGCTGCTGTTGCGACCACCAATAACTATGTGAGCCATCAAATTGTTGATTTGGATAACGCCTCGGAGGTGGTTCTTGAGCTGCCGGACAGCGGGAAGATTCAGATCCATCTGCAGGGCTTCCCAGAATCGATGTACCCGCGCTTAGTCTCAACCAACATGGAGAATGGCAAGAACCGGTTCCGTTCCCATCTGAACCCGGTTGATGCCCGCCCTTCGAATGGGACATGGGTCTTCGATGACATTCCGTTAGGGCACGAGTTTTGAATCCCGCAATTTTGCAGGGCCAATCAAGAGCGGCGAAACCGTACCCATTGTCATTCACTATTTGCAAGATGCATGGCTAACCGCGCGACTGACTTCCGCCGACGGCACGCCTTTGGACCAGACGATCGATACCTCTGGAATATCCGCCTGGATTTGGGATCCACCGAACTACATGACGGGACTCCGGTTATCCATTGAAGTTGGCAGCAACGGCTCACTGGTCGCCAAAGCTCCCACATCAAGAATGCCGAGGCAGCTTAATGTTCCCTTCAGTCGAGTCATCGTCAGCTATGACCCATTCCGTTATGGCGGCAGACTGCGCAGCGGTCCTAAGCAATTCCTCTTTGCCAACGTCGAGCTTCCACCCGTGAAGCCTGGTGAGCCCTACGACTTGGGCGAGGTCCATTTGGAACCGGTGGATGACCTACTTACGGTTCGGATTTCAGATGCGAGCGGCAAACCGATTCCCAGAGTGGAAACCCAAATTGACTACTTGCACCGCTGGGGAAGTGGAGATCGTCGACGGGAAGCATGGACTCCGCTATTCAATATTGGCGAACGGCTTGGCCATGGAACGGATGGTGTGGGTAGTTTGCAATTCCCAAGTTGGCGCTATGTATGCAACATTAATAAAGCCTATTACCCCGATCGGGTTGACGAACACCCGACCGAATTCAAGCTGTTGGTCAGTCACCCGGATTATCAAAAAGAGGTGATTCCCTTTGGCCCTGACCGAAAGCATATTGACGTTCAGCTCAAGGCTGGCGCTCGCTTGAGCGGGAGCATTTTGAAATCGGAAAGATACGCCAACATGATCGTGGGTGCGGTCAAGCCAGGGACTCCCTACTTGGAAAAAGTACCGAAAGATATGCCAGCCCGCGGTGGCGGAAGTGGATACAGCAGCAGCTGGGACAAGCTTCGATCGATCCCTTTCGAGTTGGGCAATCTCGCACCTGGCATTCATGACATCGTCTTTTTCTCCAGCAACGAAGGCGCCGAGGCGCACCGCTTTACCGGTGTAAGAATCGCCGCCGGCGACAACACCCCCGCCGTGTTGCAGGATGTCGACCTTGGCCCCTACTTGGACTATCTAGAAATCGAAATCCTAGATGAACAGAGCAACCCAATTCGCGGCCAGCAACTGAAGGAATTGAAACTCAGGGTGATGAGATATGCACCTGATTTCCGCAGCGGCAGTGGCGCAGGATTAATCCTTTTGAATGACCGCATCGTCGTCGATATCCCCAAAGGCGGCGTTTTTTATGGCAAGGTTGAAGTCGAGGGCTACCGCGAATTCGTCTTCAAAGGAGTGGAGGCTGGCCGTTATTCCAGGCAGCTCTCCAAATTTGCCACGCTGCGCATCCAACTCGCCAACCGTAACGCTGTACCCAATGATGCCCGCCTTAGCCTTTACCTGCGCGCCTCCGAAGGTCGCTTTGCTGAATCAATGAAAGCGGTTCAAGCCAGCCCTGGCATTTGGAGCGGCCCTTGCGATGGTCCAGGTGAATATCTCTTGCACATCGGCCGTTCTGATGGAGGCACCATTCGCACCGACCCCATCCAGCTGACCTTAACCGACGCGCATATGGACGCCGAGGACCCAATCGTGATTGAGATTCCGGCTGCGGTCATTCAATCTTTCAATAACTGACCCAATCGCGCCACCCCGAAAGGAGATCAATCGATCATGAGTCCTCAAAAGATTGCACTTCCTATTTTGTTACTGCTGGCCATGGGCGCTGGGATCTGGTTTATTCTCAGCAACCCTGCCGCAGAAGGTGAAATAAACTCCTCCCTAGAGTCAAAGGCTCTGGCAATAGATTCAAATCCGCAACGCGATCAAACTCCGCAAACGGTTTCGACGCATGGTCGCACAGCAGTCGAGCGATTCGTCAAAGTGGTTGACCCTGACGGAAATGCGGTCACTGGAGCTGTTGTTCAGATTCAGTTTTTCCACGATGAACAAATCTACGAAGGCTTTTCGGCGTCCGCCAAACGCGTAAAAAGGAATCGAGAGGAATCCCGCTATGAACAGTTCGCCTCCGATGTTCAGGCCACAACAAATGAAAATGGAATTGCCCCATTACCAGCGGAGGGCCTTGGCTTCGTCTATGTCGATACTGGGAAAATGAGCAACGTTGAGCTCGTCGATAAGTTTGACTCAAGCAAGGAGCAAATGGTCCTGCTTCAACTCGAGGCTTATCCATCTCTTGAAGTCTACGTATTCAACGCCGACGGCAGCCCCC
>CAZMDZ010000445.1:0-2857 GCA_964565175.1 uncultured Planctomycetales bacterium | reverse complement strand
TTCGACTCGCGGCGTTCCAAGTAAGTCAGCCAAAGTCAGCTGATCAAAAGGTACTGCTCATTTTCGTGGAACTCTTGCATCGCCAGAATCAACGGGACAAGAAAAATACACTGCGACCTCACTCAAAACCAATATAAATCCGCAGCGCGCCGTGCAGGCCGCGTTTCTCCCAGGTGGTCACCACGCAATGCGGGTTAGCTGCACTGGGTACATAACGGTAATCAACTGCCGGGCGCAACAGATCCACATGATGCGTGTTCGCATCCGAATCGATGGTTTGGGTTTTCCCAGGAAAGTCTAGCGCGTTGACAAAAACCAAATCGGTCGGCACTGGGCGGCCAGGCATGTTGACGCCACGGGTGTAATAGCAACGGCGGAACGGCGGTGAATTTGTGCCCATCAGTGGCACTGGACGATCGATCCAATAATGGTTGTCGTCTTCAATCGGGAACACCTTGCGGGTGGGCACTTCGTGGATGTCGTCGCCGTTGTAGTCCCACTCTTGGTAGTGAATGTTTGACGAACCATCGCCAAAGGTAGGGCCGGAGCGAACTTTAATGAAGGCAAGCGACACAGTCCGCCGCTGCGTATCCCAAGGATAAGACGACAACATCGGCCGACGTCGCCAGGTGGCTGAGTGCTGCTCGGCTTGAACCGGTAGTACTCCAACTGAATGCGGCCATTCGGCGCCTTTGCCGTCGGCGACACCTGTTTCATTTTTTGCTGCTCGTGCGCCATCCAGAAGGCGCGCTTTTCGCTGGACTGCGCCAAGTCGGGCAAGGTCAGTCCTGGCGAAACCGTGGACGGGCTTGGTCGGCCATGAAACGGGACTTCGGTCCAAAGCGGCGGATAGCTGGTGTCATGGGAAATCTGATTGCTGTTTAAATCGAACTGGCAGGTCGCAACTCGCAAAGTGAATTCGCGTTTGGAATTCAAATCCACACCGAACAAAGTTTGGTGGGCGTAAACAATGGCCACCTCTAACTTATCCGGATCGTGATCGACCAAAGCCACCGCATCGGCGACGCCGCCGCAATCCAGAATTTCGTAACTGCGCGATCCAGCTAAATCGTGCATGTCCAAGATATACCCCAAACCTTTCGCCCCACCCGGGTCGGCGTAAACCACCACCTCCGAATTTGGATTTTGTTGTTTGTCAATCCACGCGCACTCCAACACCCCCGGCTCGGTCTGTTGATTGGGAAACTTATTCGAATGGTGATAGCGCCGCGCCCAAACGACAAAAAACTTATCGTCGACGGCGATGACGTCGGGCCGCTCGCAACGCACTAAGGATTGATTCAAACCAGCAATCGGTGACTGCTCAACGCTGCCCAACACCCGCGTTTCCAAATGCACCCAGGCATCTTCCCCTTGCGGCGTGGGTTGAAACTCGAAGTACGCCACTTCGACTTGTTTCATCGCGCCCATGTAAGTGGTCGGCCCTTTGGGTGGCAGATCACCCGCAGCGTCGTAACGGAAGGCTTGGTAAGCCACCACCACATCTCGGTTGCGGTTCATAGCCACGGTGGCGTGATCGCAGTCGCGGTTGGGGTGACCCGTGCCGTAGGTGAAACCACCACTCCCCACCGCCACCGGCACGCCGACGGTTTCGAAATCGCGGACCACGAGCTGACTTGCCGATAGCGCGGCAAGTGGCGCAGCCAAAAGCGTGGCTGTGCAGCAAAGCTGCATGAGGGTAGTGGCGAAATACATTGGGGAGTTACTTCAGTCTACTCACCAATAAGCGCTCGTAAGCCGTGACTCAATGACCAACCCGCTGGCTGGGTCGAGTCTTGGATGGCAGCTTGCAGGTAATACTCGTTGCCAACCAGACTTGCGTTATTCGGAATGGGTAAATTCACGGTCGCTTCGCCTTGCCAATCGCTGCTCAACGGCAGCAGTTGCACCTGCTTCGAGAGGTCGACGAACGCCAATCCACCAAAGTAAGGCGCCTCATCGGGTTGGCTACATACAACCAAGTATCCACTACTCAACAACGGGCCTTCGCTGACCGTCAAGTTGACGCTGGTGCCAATGATCGGCGGGGCGTCGGAGCGCATCTTCATGGTGTTGGGTTCACCGCGCAGTTCACCGTAAGGGAAGAAACCTGGCGTGCCCGGTTGATAATCCCAAACACCGCGACCGTAAGTTCCAAAGCGAATGGTGTTGGTAGAAGGAACCGCTTCGACCGACCAGTACAAGGTAAGTGGGCCGTCGGCACCGAGGATGTCATTCCATTCTTTATCGACTGGGTCCCACTCCCATGCGCCGCTCGAAGTGCCGAGGTACATGCGACCACTGGCATCGGGGCCTTCGACCATGCAGTACGCCAATGTGCTTGGTAAGTTTTGACTGCGGTTGCGCCAGGTCACACCGCCATCATCGGAAAAGCGCACCGCTGGGTTGGAGTAACCACTGCCGGCAATCCAAACTTCATCCACGTTCCATTGCGAGGCGACCAATGTGGTGCCGTAAAAGTAATGCGCCCCAGGACCGGTGTCTTGCGATTGCGTCCACGTCACCGCGCCGTCGGTGGAGTAATAAATGTACCCATTACTGGTACAGCACCAAGCGCGCTGTGGATCCAATGGCGAAAAAGTCAGGCTAGACAAGGTGCCAGCAAACGAATGCGTGGTGTGTTGCACCGGACTCCAATTATTGCCCGACCGGGTGTAGCGCCACAGCTTCTGACCGCACAAGTAAAACGCATTCTTGTCAGTTGGGTCGGCAATCATGTACGGCAACCATTGACCACCAAAGTTGGCCGGAAAGCTGACGGTACGCAGCACCGGATTTTCTTCCCCATCTTGAACCAGCACAAAACCGGGGTAGTCACAGTAAATCAAAACATGGC
>CAZMDZ010000444.1:0-2865 GCA_964565175.1 uncultured Planctomycetales bacterium | reverse complement strand
GAAAGTCAGATCAAAGCGATTGCCACGCGCACCAAGAATCATCGGCGTGGCTTGCGCACGTGCAGTCAAACTGCTTTGATAATCAGCAATCAGCACGCGCACGCCGGAAGGTAAAAACACCGGCACGGCAATGCACAAAACTAGCACCAACGTTTGCACCGGATGGCGCTTCAAACGCATCCATGAAAGCCGCCAGCCGTTCACACCGACGCCCTCCGCTGGCTCCACTCACCGACGTCAATGACGCGATCAAAGCGATCCAAAATTTGATGGTTGTGAGTCACCACCACCACCGTCGATTGCAAACGCGCCGCTTGTTCAAACAGCAAATCTAACGCCGTTAGCGTTGACTTGGGATCGAGGTTGCCGGTGGGCTCATCGCACAGCAAGCACTTGGGCTCGTGGACCAAGGCCCGCCCCAAAGCGACGCGCTGTTGTTCGCCTTGAGATAAGCGATCCGGTCGTCGTTGGATCTTGCTGCCCAAGCCCAGGGTGGCAACCAGCTGCTGTGCTCGTTGCAAAGCATCTTGATCCAACTGCAGCGCAGGATTGATGCGATAGGGCAGCAATAAATTTTCCCAGCCGGTGAGATACTCCAACAACTCGAACTGCTGAAAGACCAAGCCCAACTGCGAAACGCGAAAGGCGCGGCATTGGCGGTCGCTGAGTTGGGTGAGTTCGCGCCCCAAGACTTGCACCTGCCCTTGTGCGGGCTGCAACAATCCGCATAACAAATTGAGCAGCGTGGTTTTGCCACACCCGCTCGGCCCTAACAAGGCAACTTTCTGCTGCTCCTCAATTGCCAATTCCGGCACCGACAACGCAAAGTCGTCGCCATAGGCGAACTCAACGCCCCGCAGCCGGATTGCCATCAACCGCCCTCCGGCGTGGCACTAACGCGCAATTGCTCCTGCACTTGGCTCCCGCCAATCCGCCAACCTTGGTCGGTTTGCAGCACGGTGTAACGCGCTTGGTATTCATTGGTGCGCTCGTGGCTGTGTCCCCAGTGCGTGACTTTGCCATCCACCTGCCATCGCGCCAGCACATCAAAACCAGGACGGCCGTCGTCGGGCAAAATGCCGATCGATTCCACCGCCAGTTCCACCGGTCGCACCGCCATCACCCGGCTGACGGCACCGCCTTCCTCTTGCATGATCAAGCCGCGGTAAACCTGGTTGTACAGAGTGTCGAGCAACGGACCATCGACGCTTTGGGCGAGGGCGTCGTAAATATCACTTTCGGCGGTGTAATCGAAGGCGCGGTAAATGTTGGCGTGCAACGGCAGAAAGATTTGCTCGGCTTCAGAGGAACTCGGCAGATCCTGGTTGCCACCGACTTCGATCACCATCCACCCCCTTGAGAACCAAGCCACGGCAACCACACAAGCCGACGTCGCCACCGCTACCAGGTGACGTTTGTTTCGATTCAGCAACAGCGCCGCCACACCACCTGCGATCAATAACCCCAGAGACCCCACCGGCATCGGCCAACCTGCTTGAGCGGGTGGCTCGGGAACTTTAAGGAAGTGATCGGCCGCCGTTTCGCCTGAATTGTGCCAAGTAAACTCAGGCTCTTCTTCGTTGAAAACGACTTCTTCTTGAATACCGTTCGAAAACAATTGCGCGCGCACGGTCACCGTCGGCATGAAATTTTCGTCGCCGACGGCGCGATCGGGCGGATAACTACCCCAGTACATTTGCACCGCATTCGGCGGTGACTTGACGGGGTAATCGAGCACCAGTTGAACCTTTGCCAATGCGCGCTCGCCCATCCGTGGGAAGAGCGGCAGAAAGCTGATGTCCGCGTCCATCGATTCGAAGCCAGCGTCGACCGGAGCGACCTCCAATCCGTCAATCATGACTCGATTAGTGTCGTGAAAGTAGTCGAGCAGACCCGCGCGATAGCTCGCAAACTCAGCGGGGTGCAGCCTGCTGTCATCTTCACGATATAAATCTACGACCTCGTCGACGAAGGCCAGGTTAAGCATGATGTAAAACCGCACCCGGCTGGTTTCGACGTGAATCCGCACGTCGGCGTCGGGCCCATCCTGCGGGTGGATGGCGGCGGTTGAAGCGTGGGCGCCTGGCTCCCCATGCAAAAATTCACACCATCCGGTCAAACCGGACAGAACTGTCAGCGCGAGGGAGGAGAGGATCATGATCCAGGGTTGATCAGGATAAAACGGCCGACGCAATCCGGTGGCTAGACTTGGATTGCGAATTTTTGGCAAAAGTATACTGACAACGGCGGGCTTGGCTCGTGACCAATAGATCCCCTCGAACCCTAGACTTCCTGCGTCCAACTCACGCCAGACTCCTGTTCGCCTCTGCTCTGCTACCGCTGCTGACCGCCGCGCTGCCAGCCCAAGAGGCCGCCTCGACCACGCCGATCACCGATGCTCTGCAGAGCCTCGGCGCCGACGTCGCCACCTACAACGACCACATCGTCACCTTGGCCAGCCCCTTCATGGATGGCCGCCTACCCGGCACGGATGGCATGGAAGTGGCCAAGGACTACTGCCAGCACTACATGGAATTGGCTGGCCTGCACCCGGCCTTCCCCACCGAAAACGCGGAAGCCTCCTTCCGCCAAGTTTTCCCATTGGGCAAATCGCTGAAGGTCAAAGCCGCCGCCATCGACGTCGCTAGCGGCGGCGCCAGCCTCCGCGCGGGCAATGATTTCCAGGTCCTGGGGCTAGGCGGTTCCGGCCAAGTTCAGGCGCCCGTGACCTTTGTTGGTTATTCCATCGACGCTGGCGAGGAGGGCTACACCAGCTTCCTTCCGCAGCAAGATTTGAGCGGCAAAATTGCCTTGATGCTGCGCTTCGAGCCGATGGACGAAAATGGCAAGAGCAAGTGGGCAAAG
>CAZMDZ010000443.1:0-2872 GCA_964565175.1 uncultured Planctomycetales bacterium | reverse complement strand
AGGCATTTGATGAACCTGCCGCTTTTACAGAAAAGATGTTGCTCTATCATTCATACCATGGGAAGCCAGATTTATGGCGCCGTGACGGGCATTATTATGCTATTTGGACCGAGGACGGCAAAACTAAAACCAAGAGTTTAAAAACCACGGATATCATTGAGGCGGAAGAGCGTCTTAAAGAGTTTCGTACGCAGATTCATCTTGGTGAAACACCTTCGATAAAGCCTCCGACTGTCCACGAGGCAGTGGATTGGCTAGATGAAGACTTGCACCGTTTGTTTTTCCAGGCATCCATGTGGTGCCTAGGCGATGAAGACAAAATAACTACCACCCCTTTTGATGGTTCTGTTGTCGGCGTATTCGAGCCGACTATGTACGGCTTTGGCGGTGGGCGATTAGGTTATAAGCCAGAGGACTACCGTAACGGGTCTCCGTGGTTAGCCGAGTCAGCTACTGACTAACTAGCTTATCCAATTCAGCCAAAGTGAGGCGCACGCTCAAAATATAGGGCTGCTCGCCATCGTCCCAGTGTCCATAAGTGGTAGTGACAATGGTGCCGTCGCCTAATAGGTTTACTCCTGGATAGGCGCAATCCCAACGGTGTTTGTTGTCTTTAAGGCGCACATGATATTCACCAGGGCTCGAATAGATAATATCGTCATAGTTACCAACCCAAGCAACCCAGTCTCCAATTGTTTTAGACTTTTGGTTGGTGTCGCGGAATGAAATAAATAACCGTCCGTCTGGAGCGTACACAGCTGTGTGTCGATCGCCAGTTAAATCGGCCGTAGTTTGTTTTGGCTCGCTCCAGGTTTCCCCTTCGTCATCACTAGTCATATAAAACGATTCTAGTTTGCGACTGTTCTCGCGTAGTAAGACTAACAGCTGATTACCATCTGGTGAACGAATGATGCCAGGTTCGCACAGATGGGCTTCGGCGTGTGCCGCAATAACGATTGGCTCGCTCCAGGTTAGTCCGCCATCGTTAGATCTAATTTGATATACATGAAATGGCGCGGCATCTTTTGGCTTAAAGGTGTCGCCGATAAATCTACCGTCATCGTGAAACATCGCGATGTATGAACCATCTTTACAACGCATCATGCATCCGCTGGCAACGATGCCACCGTATTCACCAATTGCTTTTAGCTCGGTCCATGTTTCACCATCGTCCTCACTGACGGCTTGGCGTATAGGGTAGAGACCAGAGTGCAAAACAAAACGTCGCTTGCCTTCGGCGTCGATAGTACGAAAGAGAGTTGGCACCTCTTTCGAAGTCTCCCAAGATTTAGGCACCTCAAGTCGTTCACTCCAGGTGATCCCACCATCGGTGCTTTTCTTCATCACTATTTGGCCGCGACCATGACCTTTGGGGTAAGTGGCGAAGATGGTTTTTCCATCTTCGAGCATGGCGGTGGTTACGTGCCCAAGGTATTGCCCAGCTTCGCGGTCGACGACAGTTTGACGGGATGAGTCGCCATTGAGATCTAGGTAGGTCTGTGCTTGCGCGAGTAAATTCAGAGAAAGGCAGAATGTGGTGACTAACATAGCGTTATTTTGCTGCCGGTCGATATTCTTATGGAATATGCACCTCATTCAGTGCTGAAATAGAGCCCAAGCCGTTATTAGTCGCTAGAGCTTGGAAATACAGGGTTGAGCCACTAAAGGAAGGGTTGATTGGTAGCTGCGACGATGAAATACCAGCTTGAGGGATTACATTTGCATGTGCAATACGCAAGCGATTCATATCGAGCAGTATGTCGCCGAATGCCGACTGGGTAAAGCCTGTGCCCGTTGACCCAGCTATTCTCATATAGTCGCCGGGCTTTGCGAAAGACCCTATTTGAATCACCCCTGAATTATTAGGGTCGAGAACAACCCACAATGGGGTGTCAGAAGATGACGCTTCAAAATCGGTGGCTATGGTATTAAACAAGTCAAACAGTAAATCTTCATCGCCCCGTATCTCGGCTTGTAAGAAGCTGGTTGCCAGTCGTCGATGAATTAGTTGTTGCTCGCTTCCGCTTAGAGAGCCAAAGCCCCATAAAAAATGAATATCAGCATCGGTTGAGCCGAAGTGGTCACCGCCGTTGATTAGAGCCCAAATTTTTCTCGAGGAGCTATCAGCAGTTCTGTACCAAGGTAAAACTGTGGATGACCAGTTGTTCGTGAGGTCATCGGTTCCGCCGATAACCAAGACAGGTCCGCTGAAATTTGAAAACCAATCAAAAGCGCTATTTGAGTTGCCTAAGAGGGATCCCTTGTAGGGCTCAAACATGACCGCTTGTCTGACACGAGAGTCAATTTTACACATATAGGCCACGGCGGCGCCACCCATCGAATGTCCGATGGCAGACCATGGTTGATTGTTGGTCATGCCATAAAGCCAAGACGCCGAATCTTGAGATTCGTCCTCGACCCATTGCAGTCCCGCTCGAGTATCTTTTGCCTCTGCTTGGAGAGTGCCAAAAATGCTTGTTTCGGTATTATTGGAATAAACGACGTAGCCCCAGCTGGCTAGGTGAGTACAAAACTCATCGTAATCGCTAGCGGGCTCAATCCATCCGTGCATGAATGCTACTAGCGGGAATGGCCCGTCATTAGTGTTTGTGGGATAGTAAACACGAGCGCTGATGTTGCCACGCCCGTAGTGACTATCTGAGTGATTGACATCCTGAACGGCGACTTGGTAAACACCAGGATCTTCCGGATTTTGAAAGGCTAAAAGGCTGAGGGCTATACAGAAAGACGTGAGCATCTCATTATTATGGCAGAAACGATGCAACCGTGGGTGATATAAGGGGTAATATATGCATCATGAAAACACTTTTGCCGCTGATTCTTCTCGTATCAGCGACCGATTTAATTCACG
>CAZMDZ010000442.1:0-2907 GCA_964565175.1 uncultured Planctomycetales bacterium | reverse complement strand
GGCGACGGGGCAAGGAGCAGTGGCAAGGAGACGGCCATGCTGCATTTGCCAAAGTTGCCGCTCGCTACGAGTTGCCTGCACCGCCGCCGCATTTGCCGCCGTTCTTGGGTGGTTGGATTGGCAGCTTCACTTACGAGTGGGCTGGCGTGCTGGAGCCAACCACCGGCATGCCCGAAACCACGTTGGAAGAAAACCCCTATGCGGTCTTCCACTTGTTCGAAACCATCATCGCGGTCGATCACGCTACCCAAAAGCTGGTGCTGATCCAAACCTGCCGCGAGGGCAAAGAGGATTACGCCGGGGCGATGAACAAGCTGGAGCAGGTGGCGCTCGATTTGCGCACGCCGCCGCCAGAGGTGATGCCGTTCCAATTGATCGATGAAGAACCAGTCCCGGCAATGTCGGAAGACAAGTTCAAAGCTGGCGTCGAAAAGCTGAAGGAAGCGATTCAACAAGGCGAGATCTTTCAAGCGGTGCTGTCGCAGCGCTTTGATCAACGCTTCGAGGGCGATCCATTCACCCTTTACCGGGTACTGCGTCTGGCCAACCCGGCCCCGCACATGTTTTACTTCGAAGCCGACGGCATGACCCTGGTGGGGAGTTCCCCGGAGCGCCTTGTTTCGGCTCAGGGAAGCGTCGTCCAAGTTCGTCCTATTGCTGGCACTCGCCCGCGTCATGACGACTCGGACGAGGATGCTCGATTGGGCGCTGAGTTGTGCGGCGATCGTAAAGAGCGTGCCGAGCATGACATGTTGGTTGACCTCGGTCGCAATGACCTCGGCCGCATAGCTCGAATCGGAACGGTAGAAGTCAAAGAGCACGCTGCGCTTGAAAAATTTGCCCGCGTGCAACATTTGGTCAGCCGAGTCGAATGTGATTTGGCCGCCGGTCATAACGCAGTTGATGCACTCGCCGCCACTTTTCCGGCCGGTACCGTCAGCGGTGCGCCAAAGGTGCGAGCCATGAGCTTGCTTGCCGAAATTGAAGATGGTCCACGCGGTGCCTACGCCGGGTGTTTCGGCTATCTCGACCACCGCGGCAATTTGGATATGGCGATCAACATTCGCACCATCGCCGTAAATGGAAACACATTGTCGGTGCAAGCCGGCGCTGGGGTGGTTTTTGACTCCACGCCCGAGGGTGAATTCCAAGAGACTCTGCACAAATCCGAAGCGCTGTTCGAAGCCATTCGCCTCGCCGCTAGCCCGGCCTTCTCCCCGAAAAAGTCCAACTCCTAAGTGCCATGATTCTGCTCATCGACAACTACGACAGTTTCACCTGGAACCTGTACCAGTCCATGGCCGGCCAAGGCGCCCAGGTCGAGGTTTTCCGCAACGACGCCATCACTGCAGAGGAAATCCAAAGCATGCAACCAACTGGTGTCGTCATCAGTCCCGGTCCGGGGCGACCAGCCGACGCTGGCATTACGCCGCAGCTATTTGACATCGTTCCAGAACACACACCAATGCTGGGCGTTTGCCTGGGTCATCAAGCGATGGTCGAGCACTACGGCGGTAAATTGGAACTTGATCCAGTTCCGGTTCACGGAAAGCCGTCGATCGTGCACCACGACAACAACGGTTTATTCCGCGGTTTGCCGAATCCATTGCCGGCCGGTCGCTACCACTCGCTGCGCGCCAACCGCGATTCGATGCCGGATCGCCTGGTGCTGACCGCGTGGACCGAAGAAGGTTTAGTGATGGGGGTGCGCCACGCGGAGTTGCCGCGAAACGGCATTCAATTCCATCCAGAATCCATTCTGACGCCAACCGGCGACCGCATGGTTGGCCGCTTTCTTGCCGAAACTGGCGACGGCGGAGACGCTCGTTAAATCTGCTGTTCGGGTCAAAACCATTGTCTAACGAATCTGCTGTTCGAACCAAGATCATTGCCTGACAAAGACCGAAATGAACTTCCAATTCGCACTGGATAAGATTCGCGGCGGCGAGACGCTGTCGCGTGAGGAAGCCCGTACTGTGTTTGCGGGGGCCTTCCAAGAAGGAATGGATCAAGAGGCGTTGGCCGAGTTGTTGCAGCGATTGGCTGAGCGCGGCGAAACGGTGGCGGAAATCGCGGGTGCTGCTGAAGCCTTGCGCGGAGCCATGCTTCCCTTTGAACACAATGTCGCCGAGGCTGTGGACACTTGCGGTACCGGCGGAGACAAACTTGGTTCGTTTAACCTCAGCACGGCGTCGGCGTTGGTGGCAGCGGCGGCGGGGGCCAAGGTGATTAAACATGGCAACCGCAGCGTGTCGTCGAAGTGCGGCAGTGCAGACTTGCTCGAAGCCGCGGGCATGCGATTGGAGCTGACGCCCGAGCAAGCGCAAGCTGTGTTCCGCGAAGAAGGCATTGTGTTTTTGTTCGCGCCAGCTTTCCACCCGGCGATGCGTTTCGTCGCTCCGGTGCGGGCCAAGCTCGGCATTCGCACGATCTTCAACTTCCTCGGGCCAATCTGTAATCCCGGCGGAGTCAAACGACACCTGTTAGGCGTTTCCGATCCAGCACGTGTGCCGCAATTTGCCGACGTCTTGCGCGAACTCGATTTCGAACGCGCTTACGTCGTCCATGGAGCCGGTGGCGCCGATGAATTGACCTTGGCTGGTGAAAATCAAGTTGACGTCGTCGGTGCAGCGCCCGCCGTGACTTTGGACGCAACCAGTTTGGGCTTGGAGCCAGCCTCGGTCGAGGCATTGGAAGGCGGCGATCCAACCTGCAACTTGAAAATGTTTCACAAGTTGTTGGATGGCAAGCTCGGACCGATTCACGATGCTGTGGTGATCAACTCCGCAGCTGCTTTGCTGGCTGCAGGAGTGACCGACGACCCGAACGATGCCGTCGCCAAGTCGGTGGAGGCTTTGGCAAGCGGCAAGGCTCGACTCAAGTTGGGAACTTGGATCGCGACCACTC
>CAZMDZ010000441.1:0-2908 GCA_964565175.1 uncultured Planctomycetales bacterium | reverse complement strand
AGTCCCTTACGCATGCAACCTGACGACTATGGATTGCAGTGGCATCAAGAGCCCTCTCCTCGTCACTCCTGCAGCATTGAGTCGGCCAAAGAAGCCACCGCAAGAGCGCTGATGGGAATCGCACCAGAAGCGAATACCGCTTTGCTGGGGGCGTCGATCATGTTGGTTTTGGCTGGGGTGACTCCTGATTTTGCCCAAGGAGTGTCGATGGCCCGCGAGGCGATCGAGAGTGGCAAGGCTTACCGCCAAGTTTTCGATGTTCCCTAACCGGCACATCAAATTTTTTTGTCTCGGCTGGCGCTTGGCACAATAGTTGCCAAAATCTCAGCCATGCGAGTCCCTAACCCCCTGTCCGCAAGCTGTGCTGCCCTCACTGCCACGCTTCTGAGCGCCGCTCTGCTTTGCGTATTACCCGGGTGTTCCGCCCAACAAAAAGCGAACGAAACCGACCCTAGCCAAGTGATGGCCGACTTCGGTTTCCAAGCAATCGAATCAGTCACTCTGCCGCGGCTGGTGAAGTTGTCCGACCGGATTTACAGCGGTGCCGAGCCCAAAGTCGAACAGGCGTTTGCAGATCTCGGCCGATTGGGGGTCAAGACGATCATCGGCGTGGACGGCGCCCGGCCTAAGATTGAATGGGCGGCAAAGTATGGAATGACCTATGTGCACGTGCCGATTGGCTATGACGGCGTGACTGAAGAACAAGCGTTGGCATTTGCCCACGTCATGCAAAAGAAAGAAGGACCCTACTATTTCCATTGCCATCACGGGCGTCACCGTGGACCCGCCGCCGCAGCGATTGCGTACATGGCATCAGAGGATTGTGGTTCGAAAGGCGGGGTTGCGGTTTTGACCGCCGCGCAAACGTCGCCCAACTATCCAGGATTGTGGCGCGACATCCAAGCCTTCGAGCCACCGACGGAATATTCAACGACGGTAGATTTGCCGCAGGTTGCGAGTGTTAGCGACTTCAACTCGGTCATGGCGGTGATGGACCGCGGCTGGGACGAGGTCAAATTGATCAAGAAGGCGGGGTGGAAGGCGTCGGCGGAACACCCTGACTTGGATCCGCAGCACACGGCGTTGATCTTTGCTCAAACCTTTGAAGATCTCAACGCATCGACGCCGCAGCACTATGCAGCCAAGGACTTGTTTGATGCCCAAATGAAAACCGGCATGGCTGCAAGCGCCGATCTGAAAAAGGCTCTTGCCGCTGGCGATACTGCCGCTGCCGACGTCGCCTACACCGCGATCGGCAAATCTTGCAAGAAGTGCCACTTTGAATATCGCGATCAATAGGTCCACTTGGTTCTAGGGGAGCCGCCGCTCAAACAAGCAAAAGGCCCGGGCTGGATGTCGTCAGCCCGGGCCTATCAAGTGAAGAGTCAGACGGTTAGTACGTTAAGTAGCTCTCGCCTTTCCCATCCTCCCCAGGCAGGTCGGGGAAGATTTCCTTTGTGGTTGTCAAGTACACCCAGCCGGCAGTGCCGTTCGCCCGGGGCGTGTCGGCATTGAGGATCCGGATGCTGCTTCTGTGGTTGACAGGATTCTCGGGAATGGCGGTGAGATAGTTGCTGGTCAGAGCAATTTCCAAATCATCCGCCGAAGCCAAAATGGTGTCTTGATCGCCAAGGCATTGCTCGACCGCAGTCCTCAATTGATCTAGGTGATCTTGCAGAACGGCATTGTGGCCGCCACGGTCGTCAGGGTTCTTCAGAGCCGGCAATGCGGCAAAGAGAGCGACAATGGCTACGACAAAAACTGACGCAAGGCTTTCGAACAAGGGTAGAGGCTTTTCATTCATCGAGCGATTCCTTGCAGTATCTATCGGCACAAGGGCGTTGGATCCTTGAGCCTGGCTGCTCTTGCCACAAGGGATGCAGTTGGGTAACCTCCACCTTGAAATCCACCTGTCGGTGCCGGAAGCCAAAAACCGGTACCTGGATTCCATGTCCCCGGGAAAGCCGGGAAGAAACAAGCCGCCATGCAACTCATCATCGCCGAAAAACCCAGCGTCGCCAAAGACCTGGCTCGTGTCCTTCCGGGTGCTTTTAAACAGCACGAAGGTTATTTTGAAGGGCCTGACCACCTGATTTCTTGGGCGGTCGGCCACATGCTCGAGCTGAAGACGCCAGAGGACTACGCGCCGGAGCTCAGCGCTTGGCTGATGGACTCGCTGCCGATCATCCCAGGCGAAAAATCCGGCACCAGTGGCAAGGTGTTGCCGCCCTTCCAGCGCAAAGCGCGCTCAGGCATGACCAAGCAGCTGCGGTTGATCCGCAAGCTCGGCCAAAGGGATGACGTCGTCGAATTGGTCAACGCATGTGATGCCGCTCGTGAGGGTGAGTTGATCTTCCGCGAAATCGACGACTACATGGGCCTGGGCAAGCCAGTCAAGCGGCTGTGGTTGCAATCGATGACTGCTGAGGGCATTCGTTCCGCTTTCGCCGAGATGCAAGATGCTGAGCATTTCGCTGGCTTGAGTGCGGCGGCTTACTGTCGCGCTGAGGCGGACTGGCTGATCGGCATGAACGCCACTCGTGGGATTACCAAGCGATTGAAAGGACGGCGGGAATCTGGCGTTTGGTCCGCAGGCCGCGTGCAAACTCCGACTTTGGCTTTGTTGGTCCACCGCGAGCTCAAAGTGCTTGCCCACGTGCCGAAACCTTTCTGGCGCCTAAAAGGTCAATTCGAATGCCACGATCATCAGTACCCGGCGCAGTATCGAGTCACTCGCACCGGCAAAGACGCCGATAAAATCTGGGACGAAAAAGAAGCCGAAGCCCTGCTCGCTGCTTGCAAAGGTAAACCGGTCACAATCAGTGAAAAAGTCACCGAGTCCAGCCGCCGGCCACCTTATCTACACTCGCTGACTTCGCTTCAAAAAGAGGCGAACTCGCGCTTCGGT
>CAZMDZ010000440.1:0-2910 GCA_964565175.1 uncultured Planctomycetales bacterium | reverse complement strand
CAGTTGGATTGATAACCGCCGCGTGCTCGACGTCGAAAGGGAAGCTGCCTGCGTGCTTGGCGAAGTCGCCGACCGCATGGGCGACGATTTACAAATCCTTGCCTACGCCAGCCACACACGAAACCACTGCCGCGTGTGGCAAGTCAAAAACTGGGATGATCGTTGGTCAACTGGCCGCGCTCGCTTGAGCACACTCAAACCGCAAGGCTACACCCGCATCGGCCCCGCCATTCGCCACAGCACCCAAGAACTGATCCAGCATCCGGCGCGGCGCAAGCACCTGATCCTTATCACTGACGCCAAACCCACCGATTTCGATCGCTACGAAGGTACGTATGGCATCTACGACGTACGCCAAGCAGTGCGCGAAGCCCGGCGCGACGGCATCGGCGTGCACGCCCTTGGCCTCGATCCAAAATCCGCCGCTATCTTGCCCACCATGTTCGGTGTCAGCGGCTGGAAACTACTGCGCAGCCTGACTGACCTACCCGAGGGATTGCTGGCCGCCTACAGCGAACTGGGATGAGTGAAATTCAAAAACCGCCCGAACATCGTCCCCTGCCCGGCGACGCCGCTTGGTGGATGTTTCTCGGCGCCGAGTTCATCACCCTGTGCCTGTTCTTCGGCTTGTACGCGATCATGCGCGCCAACCATGCTGACGCCTTCCAACAGTCTCAGGCCCAGCTCAACCCAACTCCCGCTTTGATCAACGCTCTCGTGTTGATCACTTCCGGCTACTTCGCCGCGCGCGGGGTTCAGGCGATGCAAAAGGGTGCAGCAAAAATTTGCAGCCGCTGGTTTACCGCCGCAGGCTTGCTTGGAGTTTTATTCCTGATGATTAAATCATGGGAATACTGGCTCAAGCTCGAACAGGGTATCTTCCTTTCCACCAGCACCTTCTACTTCTTCTATTTTTTCCTCACCGGCTTCCACTACCTCCACGTTTGGCTGGGCGTCGGCTTCCTTTTTTGGATTGCTCACCGCACCCGCAATTTTTCCAGCCGAATCCAGGCCGAATCCAATCATTTACAAGGCCAAGCCGAATCGTGCGGCGCCTTCTGGCACATGCTCGACTTGGTGTGGGTCATCTTGTTCCCGCTGCTTTACCTCTCCTAAACATGAGCGATCAAACAACCAAAGCCAAGCTGAGGGAAAGCGCAACAACTCGCCCGATCACGCTCACATGGGCCGCCTTAGTCATCTTGACCTGCGGCAGTTATGCGCTAAGTGAATGGGAAAGCAACCCATCCCTTCTATTCGGTTTTGCCTGGATAAAACTCGCACTCATCAGCGCAGTGTTCATGGAGCTTAAACACTGCCGCCCAATCTATCTTCGCAGTGCGCTCGCTCTTTATACCTTGACGCTCTTGATCATCGTCCTTGTGTCTTAGCCGCCGCCCAGTCTCAAAAGCAGAAACAAGGCTACGGCTTAGCGCATGAGCAACAACTCTGGATCTTGATCGCGTGGCACCAACACATTGACGGTCTCGGGGAAAAACTCCGCCGCCACCTGGCCCAGCTTGCGCAAGTGATCCTTATTTGAAGTCAGCGCCAACACGTAGAACTTCCACATGCGTTGGTAAGACTGTTCCAAGTCAGCCAATCGCGGCACATGCTCCGCGTACTGACTCAACGGCGCCAACTCGGCCTCGCCCGGCCAGCGCACGAGCATCCGCGCCTGCTTCAATTGCATCTTGGCCGCCGGGCAATAAAGCAAGACCGGGACTTCTTCCCCAATTTGCTTCGCCAACGCGGAAGTCAACTCCTGCTCGACCCGCCGACGTTCCCCCGCTGACCCGGCGCCGAAAAACTTCTCGATCATCGGCTCCTGCAAGTCGGGGTTGGCATACACCGGATAAACCGCTGCTCGTTTCGGGATGCGTCGGCACTTGAGCGCGCCGAGGTAAAGCGAGAGCTGCTTTTGCTTGTCTGGATCTTCGACCTTGGCGTTTTCCAGTAAGTCCAACATGCCAGCGTCTGTGCTTTGTTGAAGTTGGTCGAAGCTAATTGCGTTTTCCAACAGCACGATCTCGACCGCTTTGGCCACAAGTGCTCCGGCAGCGATTTTGGCGTGGTGGTAATAAACGCGTTCGCTGAAGTAGTAGCGCGCCTCTAAGCAGCGCAAGATCTCGGACAGCAACGCCTCTTTTAAGTAGCCATTGCGACCCAAGTCCACGAACAAACGCTGAGACTTGCGATCAACGCGGAACATATTAAAAATCCGCGGATCGTAGCCCAAGTGCAGCCCGGTAAACATGGCGTCGCGGGCTAAGTAGTCGAGCATGTCGGCGTCGATGGTGCCGGAAACCAGGCCGCGCCAATGCTGCGGCACCGACGAAGCGAGCGGCGAGCTACTCGGGGCAAGAATGGCCAAGACGTCGTTGCGCACGCCAGTTTTTGCCAGAGCCCGACCCAGCACGGTGCCGTCGCCAAACATGGCTTCAAAACGGTCCGCGTTGTCATGGCGCGGCAGCAGGCCGGTTTGATCTTCGATGTTGTGACCAAAGGGCAGGTGGGTGGAGTCGTGAACCAGCGCCGCCAAACGAATGATGCGCAATTCATGTTGATCAAAGCCGCCGTAACCGCCGCCGCCTTCGCGATCGCGTACCGAATTGATTTCGGTCACCATGCGCGACACCAAGTGGGCCGTGCCAATCGAATGCTCAAAGCGTGAATGTTGTGCGCCGGGATAAACCAAATAGGCCGCACCCAACTGGCGCACATTGCGCAATCGCTGCATTTCCGGCGTATCCAATATGCTCAGTTCTTCCCGCGTCAGCGGAATATCGCCGTGCACCGGATCACGCATCACATTGCTGTACTTCAACATTTCCTACGCTCTTCCACACTCTCCAATTCAACTGTTGTACTTGCGCCCTTCACCGCGACGACTGGGCTTTTTACGCGTCG
>CAZMDZ010000439.1:0-2915 GCA_964565175.1 uncultured Planctomycetales bacterium | reverse complement strand
CGCGGGCATTCTCGACCGCCACGGCGGCCAGCAGCAGGCCGCGCTTGGCCGCCGCGGCCTGCGCGCGCTTGAGCAGCCAGTGGCTGCGCTGCGGCCGGTACAGCCAGTGAACGGTGCGAACGCCCGGCCGCAAGGCGACCAGGGCTTTTATTCGATTGATCCTGCGTAATTAGTCCGCGGACCACGGAAGAATTACTTCGCCCTCAGCTTCCTTGGCGGCAAATGCATCGTTTGCCGGGTCAAGCGCTTTCCCGCGAAGGCTGGCGACGTATGCGGAAAGCATCCAGATTTCTTGCTCGGAGAGCTGATTGCGGTATGCAGTCATCGCCTTTCCTGGTACACCATCGGCGATGATTCCAGGAATATCCTCGATCTTCTTGATGTTGACGTAGGAATCGTCGGTCATGTTTGGCCCCAGGCCTGTCAAGCCTCTACCATCCGCGACATGACAAGTCGCACAGTTGTTTGCCGCCCAAACAGCCTCCTGCGATTTCATCAATTCTTCGTTATTCATCATCGCGATTAGACTTGCGGCGCTGCCGCTGACCTCACCGACCGACGACAGCTTTTCAGCTGTGGCCTTCTCTTTTTGATCGGCCAAGGCTTCCAACTTCTGATCAAGGTTGTCGTAAACGCCATCGCCAGGACCGGCGGTGTACCAACCGAAGTAGAGGAAGGACCAAACAATCGTGCCCCAGAAAATGGCGACCCACCAACCCGGTAGCGGGTTGTCGTATTCCTGAATGCCGTCGTAGTTGTGGTCAAGCAGGTTGTCGTCCTGCGGAGCCTGAGCGTTGTTGGGATCAGTCATTTTGGCCACCTCCTTGGGCGTCCGAGCGAGTCAAACCACTGTCGGCCAGCTGGCCGTCCTGCAGCGGGATCTCCGAGTCTTCCCGGAATTGTTCCTTGGTGCCGCGCATCAACCAGATGCACATGGCCGCGAAAAACAGCACGAAGAACAACGTGCTTGCCACCTTGAAGATGGACTGGTCTCGAAGGAGTAGATCTTCCATCTCTATTCTCCCTCCTCAACTTTGCCGGACTCCAAGGCGTGGAGCTCGTCGCCCATGCCAGCGGTGTCGGTACCGAGACGCAGCATGTAAGCAACGATGGCCAACATCTTGGTGTTTTCGACGTTGGTCAAGCTTGGGTCTTCGCCAATGATCTGGTTGTAAACCTCAGCGGCTTGAACCTTGGCCGCATGACCGGCTTGCATGACGTCGTTGTCGTCATAAACACCGAGGATCGACAAAGCTTTGACCCGACTTGGAATGGCGTCGTACGGCAGCGCCTCGTCGGCGAGGTGCGCGTACTTCGGCATGATCGAAGTTTCGGAAGTCGACTGCGGATCAATGAAGTGGCGGACGTGCCACGATGCAGCAAGGCCCCGAGCACCAACTCGTGCAAGGTCAGGACCGATGCGGCGCGAACCCCACTGGAATGGGTGGTCGTAAACGGATTCGCCAGCCTTCGAGTAATCGCCAAAGCGCTCGGTTTCGAAGTGCAGCGGGCGCACCATCTGCGAGTGGCAGTTGTAGCAACCCTCGGCGATGTAAATGTCACGACCGTACAGCTCCAACGGCGTCAACGGCTTGACTGCCTCGATGCTCTTCACGTTGGATTCGATGGCGAAGGTCGGCACGATTTCGAACAACGAAGCCGAAACCACGGCTACAGCAACCCAGATGGTAAAGCGCACTGGGCGACCTTCCCACTTGCGGTGCCAAGTCATGCCAGTGAAGTAGTTGACGGTCTTGCCCATACCCATCATCACGCCTAAGCCAATGAAGCTCAGCGCGAAGTACAGGTACATGCGACTTTGCAGCGGATCGACGTCACCACCGGTCAGGTACAGCACCAGGAAGACGATGCCAGCGGCGAGGAAACCTAGAGTCCACTTGCTTAGAGCAGGCTTGAGACTAGGAGTCTTCGGGTAGCTGGCGTTGTCAGTCTTGGGCAAAGGTGGAGCTTCGTAAACCGGCTCGTCGTAAACGGCGGGCCGCATCTTCCAAGTCTTGACCATGTTCATCAGGCACAAGACCACACCGAGTAGGTAAAGAGTGCCGCCGACCACGCGGATCCAGTACATCGGAATCAGGATGGTCACAGTCTCCATGAAGTCGCCGTATTCCAGCGCGCCCTCCGGAGTGAACGAACGCCACATCAAACCTTGAGTCAGACCGGCAACGTAGATCGAAACGATGTAGACCAGAATGCCGATGGTGCCGAGCCAGAAGTGCCACTCAACCCATTTTTGGCTGGCCATGCCCTTGGTCTGGAACAGCCGGGGAATCAGCCAGTAGGCCATGCCGAACACCATGTAACCCACCCATCCCAAAGCACCTGCGTGCACGTGAGCAATGTTCCAGTCGGTGTAGTGCGACAAGCTGTTGACCGCCTTCACCGACAGCAACGGACCTTCGAAGGTCGACATGCCGTAGAAGGTGATGCCGACGACAAAGAACTTCAGAATCGGGTCTTTGGCGACTCGATCCCAAGCACCGCGCAGCGTCAGCAGACCGTTGAGCATGCCACCCCAAGACGGCATCCACAGGATCACTGAGAACAACATGCCTAGAGTGGACGCCCACTCAGGGATCGCGGTGTAATGCAGGTGGTGAGGACCTGCCCAGATATAGATGAAGACCAGCGACCAGAAGTGCAGGATCGACAGCTTGTAACTAAACACCGGACGCCCCGCCGCTTTGGGCAGGAAGTAGTACATCAATCCTAGGAACGGTGTGGTCAGGAAAAACGCCACCGCGTTGTGCCCATACCACCATTGCATGAACGCGTCTTGCGCCCCGGCATAAACCGAATAGGATTTAAACGGACCGGCTATCACCCAGATATTGTTGAAGATATGCAGGACCGCAATCGCCACGATGGTGGCGATGTAGAACCAAATGGCGACG
>CAZMDZ010000438.1:0-2942 GCA_964565175.1 uncultured Planctomycetales bacterium | reverse complement strand
CGCTTCAAAAAGAGGCGAACTCGCGCTTCGGTATGTCGGCAAAACGTACCCTTGGCGCCGCCCAGCGACTTTATGAAGGCTTTAAAGTTCTGACCTATCCAAGAACCAACAGCAACGCGCTGCCTGAAGATTATCCAACACGCGTCAACGAAGTGATTCATGGTTTGGCCAACCAGCAAGGTGGGGAATTGGTCGGCTCCTTCAGCGAAGGCAAGCGCGCCGACATGATTCCTGAAGCTGCGCGCTCGCTGCAGGAAAATGGCTTGAAGAACTTCAAGCGCAACTTCGACAACAACAAAGTCGATGACCACCACGCCATCATTCCAACTGGCAAATGGCCAGCCACTCCGCTCGGCGGAGATGATGCCAAAGTCTTTGAGTTGGTCCTGCGCCGTTTCCTTGCTGCATTCATGGAGCCGAGCAAGTGGCAAAAGGTGGTGCGGACCACCGAGGTACAAGTTGGTTCCACCAGCAACCTGCCCAGCTGGGCGCAAGAAAGCCAGCCAGCGTTTTTCACTGAATCCAACCGGATGGTTTTCCCTGGTTGGCAATTGGTGGACAAGCGGCCATCGGCGTCGGAGCAATTGGGCAACATCGGCGTGACGCCTGGTGAGGTTGCGGACGGCAGTAGTAAGGAACTTGAGCTAGAGCCAGATCAAACGCGACCGCCCAAGCGATATACCGAGGCAAGTTTGCTGAAAGCGATGGAGCAGGCGACCGATCTGGACTTGGATGCTCATGACGAGATTGAAGTCGAGGATGATCTTGCCAACCTGAAGCAACGCGGGCTTGGTACGCCAGCTACTCGAGCGGACACGATTGAATCGTTGATCGCTAAGGGCTATGTGCTGCGCAGTGGCAAGACTCTGCGAGCGGCGGCGAAGGGCATCACCCTGGTGGACTTTTTGGAGCGGTTGAAGATCAACAACCTTGCCAAAGCTGAGCTGACCGCCGAGATGGAGTTCCATTTGCATCAAGTGCAAGAGGGCAAGCGCGACCCTGAAAAGTACATGGATGAGGTCAAGGATTCGGTCCGCGACTTTGCCGAGAAGGTGCGCGTCTTCCAGTACGAGGACTTGTTCACCGAACTCAAGCCGATCGGTGCTTGCCCCAAGGATGGGGAGCCGATTTTCGAAGGCTTGAAGGGCTACCGCTGCTCCAAGGTTCCGGTTGGTGATCAGTTTGAAATTCTGGTGAAAGGCATGGGGCGGGAAGCCAAGGTGCCATTGCCTGAAGTTTGTGAATTACTCGCCGTTGCGGTCCGCAAGTTGGATGGGGTGGCGTCGGCCGAGGCGGAGCCGAAGCGCACCAATGGATACGTGCGATTGAAGTGCGCCCAAGTTGGTCCGACTCCGGAGTTCATTGACCAGTTGAAGAAGCTGGCGGAAAGCACGGTCCCCGTGGGCAGCATTAAGGAGTTCAAGGTTTCGGCGGTGGAAGCCGACGAATGCGGCTTCACCATTTGGAAAGAATTCCGTGGCCGATACTTGAACCGTCCGGTGGTCAAAACTCTGCTGGAAACCAAGGACACCGGGCCACTGGATGGTTTCGTCAGCATGCGCGGCGAAACCTATGCAGGCCGGGTGCGTTTGGACGACGAGTTCAAACTCGAGTTTGAGCCGTACAAGGGTTACAAGGGCAGTGATGATTCGGGTGTGGTTGCGCCAGAATTAATTTCGTACGTGATTAATGAAGCGCCTTATGTCACTTGCCCGAAGTGCGAAGAAGGCAAGATCATTGAATCGCCGACTCACTTTGAGTGCCAAAGTGAAGGCCAAGACCAAGGCGAAGGCCAAGGCGAAAGTGAAGGCAAGGGCAAGGGCAAAGGCAAAGGCAAGGAGAAGGGCTGCGGTTTAAAAATGCCGCGGACCGTCTGCAAGCGTGAAATGACACGTGCGGATTTGCTCGCCTACTTCGACCCGGCTGTGGGGCATACCGACTGGATTGAGGACTTCGTGTCGCGCAAAGGCCGGGCGTTTACTGCCCGCTTAGTGCGCAAGCCGAATGGCCGTCACGGCTTCGAATTCAAACCGCGTGAAGGTGGTCCGCGCAAGAAGACGACGAAGAAGAAAGCGACCAAGAAAAAGGCGACGAAGAAAAAGGCCGCCAAAAAGAAAGCCACCAAGAAGAAGGCTGCATCAAAAAAGGCTTTGAAATAATTGGCCGCCCAATGGCCACCAATGGCTGAGAGAAGGTGGAGTAACTTGAAATGAGTAAGCTCAACGACGAACAGAAAGAACTGCTAGAGGTTGCGGAAACAGCGGCTGAACAGAGTTACTCGCCTTATAGCCACTTTGCGGTAGGCGCAGCTGTTCGTTGGGGCGACGGCTCAGTGACCAACGGAACTAACGTCGAGAACTTGAGCTACGGCTTGACCCTCTGTGCCGAACGGGCGGCCGTGGTGGGGGGCGTCGGAGCCGGGCAGCGTAAAATTGCTGCCGTTGCCGTTTGGGTTAACGCGGATCAACTCGCCAACCCCTGTGGTGCGTGTTTGCAGGTGCTTGCCGAGTTCGGCGACAGCAACACCGACGTTATCCTCGGCGGCAAAGGACAATTGCCACAGCGGAAGCAAATGAAGGACTTCCTTCCGAATCCGTTCCAGGCTGACTTGGCCTAGTATCTATTCAAAAAATTCGGTGTAGGTCGTTAGGTAATGGTCGACGATTTTCGCGTCTTCCAAGCGACCGTTGTCCGAGAGCTTTTTGATGGCGGGCAAGTAGCCCATGATGAATACGTGCAACTGATCGTGCGCCGGCCCAGTCATGTTGCAGGACTGGATGATTTTCATCATCCGCTGGTTCAACCCAGTGCCGGTGGTTTTGAGAGCCTCCTGGTCCAGGTTTGGGTAGTCGGAATCCTTAAAGTATGAAACTGACTCGGCGAAGATGACTCCCATTTCAGGACTCATCTGCCATTTACTGCCGTTATTGAGCTCCAAAGAC
>CAZMDZ010000437.1:1664-2956 GCA_964565175.1 uncultured Planctomycetales bacterium | reverse complement strand
TCGGTGAGATTCAATTGGGCGGAGCCCAAAGGCTTTCGACCCCGATCGGGTAGAGCCAGCTTGCTGTGGTGGGGCGAAGCTTCATTGGCGACAACTTTGCCAACCATGCGACCATGGACCAATCCTTCCAGCAGGCTGTTGGAACCCATTCGATTGGCTCCATGGAACCCGGTAGACGCACATTCACCAACGGCGAATAATCCAGGCAGGGAGGTTCGCCCTTCCAAATCAGCCCGAATTCCCCCGACCATGTAGTGCACCGCCGGCCGAACCGGAATGAGATCGCGATTCATTTCAATTCCGAACTCGCGGGTAATGCGTGCCAAGCCAGGAAATCGGGATTCGGGAGCTTCGACATGAGTGAGATCAAGAAAAACATTGGTGTCTTCGAGTTCCAACATCCGTCGGAAAATTGCCCTGGAAACCACATCGCGCGGCGCAAGATCCTTGCGCGGGTGAGCGTCTTCCATGAAGGCATCACCGTGGCTGTCCCGCAAAACTGCGCCGGCCCCACGGGTGATTTCACTAATTAAAAACCGGGCGGCACCCGCGAGGTAAAGAATGGTTGGGTGGAATTGAACAAATTCCAAGTCTTGGAGCTTGGCTCCTGCCCTAAGCCCCATGGCGACGCCATCTGCGGTGGCCAATTCAGGGTTGGTGGTTTCACGGTAGATTTGTCCGCCACCTCCGGTTGCCATCACCACCGCATCAGCCTCGAACAACACAGGTTCAGCCTTGCGATGATTGGATGTCCGGCGCAAGGCTAACAAACCACGAACGCGACCATGATCGTCTTTCAACAACTCAACGGCTGTTAGGTTTTCAAACAGGTCGATCAAACGATGGTTGCGCCCGCGAGCAGAAAGCACTCGCTGAAGCTCTTGTCCAGTTGCAGCGCCACCGCTGTGGAGCACCCGTGGAACACGATGCCCACCCTCCATTCCAAGCGAGAGACCGCCGGAAGGATCACGGTCAAACTGCATGCCAGCTTTGAGCAGCCAGCGCACAGATTCAGGGGCAGCCAAGGTGAATTCTTCAACCACTCGCGCGTCGCAGAGACCATAGCCTAGGTCAAGGGTGTCCCCGGCGTGGAATTCAGCACAGTCATCTTCCCCAAGTGCTGCAGCCATACCCCCTTGGGCATGGGCGGTATTACTGGAAGAAAGCGCACCTTTGGACAGAACCATTACGGATTTGCCTAGGTCGGCAGCCGATAGGGCGGCGCTAAGCCCTGCCACACCGGAGCCGATAACCAAAACATCGGCCCGGTAAACGGGCAGAGATCGCAAGTG
>CAZMDZ010000437.1:0-1654 GCA_964565175.1 uncultured Planctomycetales bacterium | reverse complement strand
CGTTGCA
Source organism: uncultured Planctomycetales bacterium (assembly GCA_964565175.1). Taxonomy (GTDB): domain Bacteria; phylum Planctomycetota; class UBA1135; order UBA1135; family UBA1135; genus JACNIZ01. The sequence continues at coordinate 1,647 of CAZMDZ010000437.1, read as the reverse complement.
GGGGAGAAGTGGCAACAAATGGATGGAGTACGGTTGGGCCCATCGAAGTGGAATTTTACCAAATCGTAGCCATAAAGGGGTTTAGAGCAACTCCCAACCTAACCCCAAAAGATTTTTAAGAAAAGCAAGCACGTTAGCCATTTGTTAGCCGATACTACCTAACAGGCACAGCCTAACATTCCCCTAACATGGAACCCACATCATCAATGAAATCAAGCAAAACACAAAACCTGTCCCACGAATTCCAAGCTTCCTTTTTGGTAGGCTTGCTGCTACTGACCGTGATGTACATCTAGTCCCAAGCCGTGAACCAACCACTGACCAAGCGTCAATTCCAAATCCTGCAAGCCTTTGACCGGCTCCAGCAGGAGTTTGGTTATTCCCCCACCCTCAGTGAATTGGGCGAAGACTTAGGCGTCAACCGAGTCACGGTTTTTGGACACGTTCAAGTGCTCATGGAAAAGGGCGCAATGGAGAATTTGATGCCAGGTGCATCCAGAGGACTCGAGTTCACAGAGCTAGGGAGATCAATGGTCTCACCGCTCGGCAGAACCGAATCAACCCCACCACCCTCACCTCCAGCCCCAGTTAACCCTAGCCTTAGTCCAAGCGACAAGCTCAGCTCAGAAATGGTTGACCAAAGGAGAAGCCCTCGTTGCGCTCCTTTGATGGGCAAAATTGCAGCTGGCGGTCCCATCCTTGCGGAAGAAGAGCAGCAATCAGTCGATATCCCAGATTTGTTAAGATTGAGGGACCACAGCTATTTACTTCAAGTCAGCGGAGACAGCATGATTGAGGCTCAAATCGCCCACGGCGATTGGGTGGTCATCGAATCTGACCGTCGGCCTGAAGCAAAAGACATTGTGGTCGCCATCCTCAAGGGTGGCCCACAAGAAGAATGCACTCTGAAAACTTATCTCCCTTTGGGCAACGGCCGAGTCAAGCTTCAGCCTGAAAATCCTGATTATGAAGCGACAATCGTCACAGCACAAGATTTAGAAATCCGTGGCGTAGTCACGGGTGTGATGCGTTCCCTCGCATCTTAAAAGAAGGTCTCATTGCTAAAACGCCCATCGCCAACCGTGTGGGCAAAAAAAAAACAGCCCGCTGGATTTCTCCAGCGGGCTGCTTTATTAAAGCTCGGCACTAACCTACTTTCGCGGACGAACCACTATCATCGGCGGATCCTGCTTAACGACTGAGTTCGGAATGGATCAGGTGTATCCAGGAGCCTATGGGCACCGAGCAGATGGGGTGGCGAGAAGTGTATTGAGAATCATGCAGATCCCTTTCAGAGAATGCAGAGCATTCCGAGAAAGGGGAACCAAGCCGTTCGGGTTATTAGTATGGCTCGCCTGAACACGTTACCGTGCTTACAGCTACCACCTATCAACCTGGTAGTCTCCCAGGACCCTAATTGGGACGCCTTGTTTTAGAGAGGGCTTCGCGCTTAGATGCTTTCAGCGCTTATCCGTTCCGAAGTTAGCTACCCAGCTGTGCCTCTAGCGAGACAACTGGTGCACCAGAGCTTCGTCCTTCCCAATCCTCTCGTACTAGGGAAAGACCTCTTCAAGTGTCCAACAACCACACCAGATAGGGACCGACCTGTCTCACGACGGTCTGAACCCAGCTCACGTACCGCTTTAA
>CAZMDZ010000436.1:0-2964 GCA_964565175.1 uncultured Planctomycetales bacterium | reverse complement strand
GGCTCCGTCGGCTCCAGCAACTCTCGCACTTGCCCCAAGAACTGCTCGCGGTCGGCCAAAATTTCGCCTTTGTTCCAGAATGCGTCGTGCCATTCGTCCGCCAATTCTGAGGCCAACATTTCACGCTGATGGCCGCTGACGATCCATTTGGGCGAGAACATTGCATCGGGCAAATGGACGAAGCTTTTCAGCAAATCGATGCCATCGACCACGCGGCCGTCGGCCGGACTAGGCAGGCCAGCATCGACCATGATTAGATCAAAACTATGAAAACGGGCTTGCTCTAAGGCATGAGCGACGGTGGATACAGCAGTCACTTTGGCCCCAAGTTCTTCAGCCAGCCAACTCGAGAAGTCCGTCGCCCAGCTGGCGTCATCGTCGACGACCAAAAGATGCCGTTCGGATTTTCCGGCGCCAAAGTGCTTGGGCAACTCCAGCGAGGAGCCTGACTCGGGCAAAGTGAAGAGAAAAGTAGCACCTGTGCCGGGCCCAGCGGAATCTACCCAGATGCGGCCACCCATCGCCAACACCAATCGTCGGCAAATGGTCAAGCCCAAACCCAAACTTCCAGCGCGACGGTTCTGCGCGTCTTGTTCTTGGGTCAATGGCTTAAACAAATGCGGCATCAATTCCGACGGAATGCCCTCACCGGAATCGCGCACCGAAGTTTGCACCAAACCGGATGGTTCGAGCACTTTCAGCTGGACTTCGATTTGACCTTCGGCAGTGTGTCGAATGGCATTTTGCAACAAGTTCGACAAAATCTGCTCGAAGCGGTCGCGGTCTGCACGGATGCCGGTGCTAGCGGTACCGCTGACCTTCAAACTCAAGCCCAATTCCTTGGCTCGCGGCTCAAACCGACGGACGACTTCATTTGCAGCCTGCTTGCCGTCGAAGTTTTGCAAGTCGAAACGACCGCGACCGAGATCAAGACGGGCGAGGTTGAGCAGATCGTCGGTTAACGCCAGTAAGTGATTGGCAGCGCCGAGTACGTCGTCAAGAGCGCTTTGCTCTTGCTCCTTGGTTTCGTAGGCGCCGCGGCGAACGAGATTGAGCAAACCAACCAATCCGGCCAGCGGCGTGCGCAGTTCATGACTGGTGGTGCGCAGCAAGCTCTCTTCAGCAGCCAAACTTTGCTGCAATTGAGCGTTGATCATCTCCAGCTGACGTGCGGTGCTTTGCGACGAGGCCAACGCCGAGCCGTGGTAACAGGTGACCATCAGCAGCAAGTCGTAGTCAAAGGCTTGGTTCAGCCTTTCATTGGCGTCCATCAAACCCAATCGATCGCCAGCTGGCCAGCGCTCCATCAACTCGCGCACCAAAATCCGCCGCAAGCTTTTGTGGCCGAGAATGAACAGCTCGAGCGGCATGCCGATCTCAAGGTGAGCGGCGGTCATTTTCACCGCCAGCTCGGCGCGCTCCTTGCGACTAGGCGCCGAGGCAAAAAACGCATGCAGCCATCTTTGCAAGGACGCCAACAAGCGCTTCAACTCATCCGGGCCCAGAATAAATTTCGACGCCTCGGGACTGGACAGCACGATGGCGTAAAAGTTCTCCGCAATCTCGGGGCCGCGATCGACCATCAAATAGCGCAAGTCACTGAGGTCTGGCGGCGGCCCTAAAAAGGGTTGCGCCGCGACCAGCAACTCTCGCGGTTTGAAGGACGGCGGCAGGTTCACGCCAAAGCTCCAAGGTTTTCCTGCAAGGTTTTCGCCTCTGTCTGCAGTTCCACCAAGCGTTGACGTTCACTTTCGACGACGTCGGCGTCGGCGTTTTGAAGGAAGCGTTCATTGGCGAGTTTTTTCTCAATACCGCCGATGCCACCTTCCACTTTTTTCAGCTTCTTCTGGAGCGACTGCTGCAACTTGCTGGGGTCGGTGTCTTCCGCAAACGGCAGGAAGACGGAACCCGCTTTGGTGCTGTCAGTGCCGTGGTTTTGCGGCTTGTAATCATCGGCGCAAACCTCAACCGCGCTCAAACCTGATAGACCGCAAAGCAGAGACGTTTGCTGGTCAAGCTTCTGCTGCCAATCTGCGGTCGCCGCGGCGATCGAACCCGCTGGTTTTTCACTCGGTGGGATTTCCAACAGCGCTTTGACGTTGCGGAATCCACGCACCAAGTCTTGCACTGCGCTGAAATCTGAAATTGCTTCGGCATCCGCTTGACCGGCGTCGGTCGGCCAGGCTGCGGTCATCAACAAGTCTTCTCCTTGACGGAATTGCTTCGGCATCGCTGTCCACAACGCTTCCGACAAGAAAGGTGTGATTGGGTGCAACAAACGCAGCAAGGTCGCCAAAGTATTGCCAAGCGTATAACGGACGCGGGCGGCGTCGGCGGCTTCCGGGGAATCGGCGGCGCAGTCTTCGGCAGCCCAGATGCGGCGCTTGGCAGCTTCTACGTACCAATCGCAGAAGTCATCCCAAGTGAAGCGATAGAGCGCCATCGCGGCATCGTGGAAGTCGTAGTTTTCGAGGGCTTGACCGACTTCAGCGGTGACCTCAGCGAGACGGGCGCGAATCCAACGATCCTCGAGCGAGTCACCGTGTTCGGCGGCGACCTCACCTTCCAAGTTGCCGAGCACAAAGCGCGATGCATTCCAAACCTTATTGCAAAAACGCGCGCCCAACTCAAAACGATTGGCGGCCAGCTTCACATCTTGACCTTCGCGGGTCAAAATCATCAGCGAAAAGCGAACCGCGTCGGCACCGTATTGCTCGACCATTTCCACCGGGTCGATGCCATTGCTGGCCGACTTCGACATGCGCTTGCCTTTGGAATCGAGCACGTTGGCATGGATGTAGCAAGTGGTGAAAACCAATTGCGGATCAACGCCTTCGGCTGCGCTTTCGTCTTCGTCGGTGAAGGCGTATCCAGCCATGACCATGCGCGCCACCCACAGGTAAATGATGTCGCGAGCGGTCGACAGGAATTGGGTCGGGTAAAAGCGACGCATATCTTCGGTTT
>CAZMDZ010000435.1:0-2967 GCA_964565175.1 uncultured Planctomycetales bacterium | reverse complement strand
ATTTCTATTGGAGTGAGCAAGTGCGCCGGGAAACTTATGCGGGAGAACACGACGAGGGTGGCGGTCTTCTCCCACTAAAGGAACACGATCAAACCAATGCCGCCGCCAATCTTTTAACCACGGTGACGGACTACGGTAAGTTTTTGGCTCACGTGCTTGCCGGGGCGGGTTTGTCCAAGGAGTTGCACCAGCAATTCCTGACTGCCTATTCGAGCAAAAGCCCTGGTATCGATTGGGGGCTCGGCTTTCAGCTGCTTCCCAATTTGGGCGCGAATGGTGAACTTGCAATCATGCACGGTGGTGGCGATTACGGTGTCAAAACGATCGCCCTGATTCTTCCTCATTCCAAGAGAGGATTGCTCGTCTTTGCCAACTCCGAAAATGGAATGATCTTGTGGCGCAAGATCTTTGAGGAATACTTGGGCGACGTCGGTGCCGAGATTGTTCGGCGCAACCTGGGGAAATGACCAATAAAAAATGGTCTGAAACCTTTGCTGGTTTCAGACCATTGACGTCGGCCGTAGAAATCGGAGTTTTTTGGGTTACTTCAACTCTTCCAAGGCCGCGCGGACTCGAGGCATCACCCGTTCCAATTCTTCCACGCTGGTAGCGCCGACACTTGCGCGCGACCAACCTTGCTGGTCTGCGTCGGTGGCGCCGAAGGCGGCGAAGGGCACCAATGCGAAGCCAGCCTTCTGTAGCAGGAAACGACGGATGTCGTTGTTGTCTTTGAGAACCAAGCCGTCGGCGGTGGTTTTGCCGACGAGATTGAAGCGGACTGACAAGTAGATTGCGCCTTGAGGTTCAATGAAATCCACCGGGTGTCCAGCGTCTTGGAGCTCTTTCATGCCGTTGTATAGAACGGTGAGCGTTTGCTGGACGCGGTCGATTAGGTTCTGATCCCATTCCTGCACGGCGGGCTGATTGTTCAGCCATTCCGCTGTTGCCACTTGAACCGGTTTCGGCGCCCAAGCGCCCACGTGAGTCAGCAAAGCCAAGGACTTTTTGGCGACGATGCCCGGGCCAAAGATCCATCCACAGCGCAATCCGGTCGAGCAGTAGCCCTTGGAAATGCCGTCGGAGTGAATCACGTACGGGGCGCACTCGGGCACCAGTTGGACTGGCGAGTAGTGCTGGTAACCAGGGAAAGTCAGGGTCCGGTAAATTTGGTCATACAGCAACCACAGTGGCTTTTCGCCAGCAGCTTTGCGGCGCTCGTTTTCCTCGACCAACAAGTGGCCAAAGGCTTCGACTTCTTTTTTCGGCATCACGCCCCCCGACGGGTTCTGCGGCGTGTTGAGCACAAACATGCGTGCATCTCGCAGGTGGGGGCGCAGCAGGTCGGCGGTGGGCTGGAACGAGTCTTCGGCTCGGCAAGGGACCATCTTGACGTTGACTTGGCAGACGTCGCGGTAGTTGGTGTTGTTCCACGACGGCACCGGGAAAACTACCAGCTCTCCGGGATCAACCAGCAAGCGATAGGTGCCATAAAGCGCCGGACGACCACCGCTTACGATGGTGAAGCACTCCAACGGATAATCCAACCCCTGGGTGCGCTTGACGTAATCGCGCACCGCTTGACGCAAACTAGGATCGCCAGCTGGCGGCGGATAGTTGGTTTCGCCGCGCTCCAATGACGCCTGGATCCCTTCCTTCAGCACTTCTGGAATCGGGAACAGATCTGGCGAAAAATCACCGACCGTCAAGTTGGCGACGTCTTCTCCGGCCGCCTTCATTTCGCGGATTTCGTTGGCGATCACCAGGATGGACGACGCCCGCATGGCGTCAGCCATGGCGCTCAGGCCACGGGAGGCGGCCTCATCGCCGCAGTTTGCTGAGATCGAAATCATTGGGTGTTCCAGCGCGCTTTCCACGCCTCCATTCTAGCTCAGCGGCTGTTGTTGGGAGCTGGGGCTGCTATGCTTTGGCCAATCGCATGCTGACCTTCTTAGCCCTATTGTTGATTACCTCGGTGTTGGTGGCAGCCACTTTGTGGACCGGCCGCCAGCACAGGCGTGCGATGCATTACACGATGGCAGTCACCGCCGTCCTCGCCCTTCTCGTCACCATTCGCGAGGCCGGCATTTTTGGCGAGGGCTTCGAATTTGAAACGCTGCGACTGAATGTGCACTTGACCTGCGCCGGGATTTGCATGTTGACGATCCCCGCTGTGATTTTCAGCGGCTTCAAACTCCGACGCAACCCGGCCGCACGCCGTTTGCATCAGCGCTGGATTTCAGGCTTCTTGCTGTCGCTATTGGCAACCTTTGCGACCGCGGGTTGGATGTTCTTAACCGCGACTAAGTTGGCGAGTTGATCAACGCTTTGCGCATAGCCTTCAACCGTGGATGAGGTCCCGGATGAGGCAAAACCGCGCTTCCTTGCGGCAATGAAGCCAAGGTTTGCTTATGGTCCCATGCACTTTGCAAAGCCAGGTGGTCGACCAGCAAACAGGCGGTGAGGTCTTTGCCATCGGCTTGCATTTGCCTAGCAGGCCAAGGTGCGGCAGTGGCGATCCATTGCACCGCGGACTCGGTTCGTTCGATGGCGGTCTGCCATGGTGCACGCTCGGGCGAACTCGACTTGGCGCTGGTTGAATCAGGCGAACTTAAATCGGCGTCGGCTGATTTTGGCATCGCAACCGCATCTTGCAGCGGTGCGGCGCAGCCATTCCAGGCGGCATAGCGGCTCTCACCCAACGAAAAATCCACCCATGGCTTCCAGCTAGCAGCCGGTCGTTGCAAATCCACGGGCAGTTGATACCAGCGCAAATCTTGTGGGATCGGGCGCAGGCGCAGAATCAACCGCGTGCACATGGCCAACTGCCCTTGCGCGCTGAGTAGGAGTCGAGTGACGTCGTAGCCAGCGACGGATTTGACGACCCGGGCGCCGCTGCGAATCCGTCGGCCGTCGGGAAGGAGCCAAGTTGCACCGAGCACTTGATCGCGAGGCAAACCGCAAGAACCG
>CAZMDZ010000434.1:0-2969 GCA_964565175.1 uncultured Planctomycetales bacterium | reverse complement strand
CAACAAGAAACAGCTTTTACACCAAACATATAAATTCCTCATTTCTCATGGTATCGAGTGCGGGGTTGCTTTTGGGGATGGCGTCGATATTAAACCCCTTACACTTTGTACTATTCAGTCTCTTGATAAAGTTATTGATTCTCACGTTATGGCGTCTGAGTTTATTATTTTTGATGAGATTCACGAGTTTGCTAAAGGTAAGGTTGCGGGTAAAGTCCTAAAGTCTTTCCCTAACGCTACTTACAGGATTGGAATGACCGCAACCCCACCTACGGATAATTTTTCCAAGATGTCTTTGGAGTCTTTTTTAGGTCCAGTTATTGAGTATGTTACTGCAGAGGACTTAATTAACGATGGGTTTCTTACAAAACCAGAAATTCAACTTATTGATTTGCCCGATGAAGATTTGGATGAGTGGGACGGAAAATCATATCTTGAAGTATATGAAGATTATATCATAAATAATGAGTGTCGTAATAATATAATTGCTTCTATTGCTAATGGCTTGAAGGACGAAAAGTCTCGAATGCTTATTATTACCAAAAATTTAAAGCACGCTGAGATTTTGCATAAACTTATACCGGGGTCTTATAAATTAGAAGGTAAAGATAGTCTTCTTGATAGGGAAAAGTCCCTTTCAGATTTTGTTAACTCAAAAGGACCCTCTGTAATGATTGGAACTATTATTTTTCAAACAGGGGTGGACATTCCCGAGTTAACCCACTTAATTAACGCAAGGGGTTTGAAATCGGAGATTGCAACTATACAGGCAATTGGAAGGGCTCTTCGAACTCACAAAAATAAAACCACTGCGTATATTTACGATTTTATAGATAAAGCACCTTATGTCAGCAAACATTCTGCAAAAAGAATTGCAGCTTACAAATCTCTGAACTTTAATATAAACGATGGAAAAAAGAAAAGAAAAAGAAAAGAAGATTAATATCTTATCGGAATACGATAAGGAGGCATTAACGGTTGCTGTTGATAAACTAAACTCTATAAAAGAAGGGGATAAGATAACAGAAAATACCCTCCAAGAATTGGAAGGTATTTGTACTGATTTAACGTCTATGAAAGATAGGCACTGTAAATATTTAATCCGATGGATTAAACAAGATTATGTGCTAACCTAAGGTTGGTATTGTCCGTCGTCTTCCTCCTCTTCGTCCTTGGAGATTCCAAGACCCCCAATAAGAGCTTCTAGGTCTGCTACTAGTTTATTAGCATCACCACTGGAACTATCTGAAGGGATGGATTCGGAAGAGTCGTCGCCTACTGGAATTTCTTCTTCCTCCTCTCCCCCCATGCCCTCGGGGTCCGCTCCTTCTTCGGGCATTTCTCCTTCTACACCCGCTTCATCTGGTAAAGGGGAATCTTCCATAGGCTCTTCCTCCATTTGAGGGTCTGCTCCTTCCATTTCTTCTTCACCTGGAACTTCCTCTTCCATTTCTTCCGGCATTTCTTCTGGCATTTCTTCTGGCATTGGAGCTTCTTCACCGCCGCCCATTCCGGGTGCTTCGTCGCCTACTAAAAGAGTTCTAAGAGCAGAAAGGTCTTTCCCTAATTTAGGAACGTCGATGTATCGCATTAGTAGACTCTCCCCTAGGAGAGATGAGTCCGCCGAATGAAAGCACTCGTGAATGAAGTCATTAACACAAAGCACTTCTACCCCACCCTTCTTTCCAATGAAGGACGAAAATTCTTTTAGTACTTCCGGGAGGATTCCTTTGTTCCCCGTCATAGAACCAAGAACTTCAAACATAACGGATTGAGTCTTAGCTAGGTTACTGAACGTAGGTACAAACTTAAGAGTAGAAAGATTTACATTATATTTTTCGTCCAAAAGTTCAATTAAAGAATTCTTAACTGGCTTCTTCCATTCAAAAAGATTCTTTGTAAACTCTTTAACATCTTTCTTGGAAATAACGTCCGTTGAGTTTACCTCAAAAATTGAGGAGAACATTTCGTTCAGGTCCTTTTTACTTGCTAATGCAAAGTAAGGAACGTCCTCAATTACAAGGGCTAAACCCTCTTTGATTGTTTCTTCTTCTGCATAAATTAAAGAAGCTAGGTTTTGAATGTTGTTGTTTGTAATCCAAATGTTAGCAAAATTATCTTTAGCTTCAGTAAGTTCTTGTCTTACAAGTTCTTGCTGGCAAACCATCTCATACAAAGATTTTTCTGAGTTCAAGTCCACGGAGAAACTATTACTTTCCATAAGTTCCTCGTACGTGATAGTGGGAACTGCGAATGCGGTATGCAAAGCTGCGCTCAGTTTTAACCCATTTCGAATGTCCATGTTTTCTTCAACGGAGTCTTTGCATTCCCTAATAAAATCAGATATAAGAGGTTTGATTTCTTGTATCTTTTGGAATTCACTAGATTTCACAATGGAAACCGAATCATCAAAAGCCGCAATACTTTTTAAAAGTTTACCTCGAGTTGAGTCCAAGGACCCTCGGGTTTCAAAGAGGTCTAGGATATCGGTAAAGTTCACGTCCGCGTCCTGGTATTGGTCATCCCTTAAAGAATTAACAAAAGTATCAATAGACTCTGAAATGACGGAGTTCACTCTTTCGTGTGACGCAAAAGTGTCCACGGTGTCTAACTTAAACTCTGAAAGAACAATATCATTTCTTGAGTGGTCAAAGGAGCAACTAATAATGACACCTCCCTCTGTGACGAACATAGTGCTTTGGGAAGCTGCGTCTACTGAGAATACTTTACAATTTTCCCGAAGAGACCTGCCGAGATAATCAGCTGCTTTGTGTAAATTAGTGAGAGTCTTATTTCTGTTTTCCAACATTTGTTAATCCTATTTTATATACGCTTACGAAAATATCATTATGTCCCATTTTTAAATTCCTTCAGGAGGTGGGACGCTTCCTGGGGGCTCTTCCATTCCTTCGGGGGGCATTCCACCCTCCGCTCCTGGGGGCATTTCGTCTGGGGGAGGGGGCATTGCG
>CAZMDZ010000433.1:0-2982 GCA_964565175.1 uncultured Planctomycetales bacterium | reverse complement strand
GATGGCATGGTGCAATAGCTCGTGGCGCAGCGTCGAGCGCAGCCGGTACAGCTCGCCCGTGCTTTGCAGTGAAATCACAATTTCCCCACGTGATGGAATAGCAACGGCCGCAACCCAGGTTGGCATTTCACGCTTGAGGTGGCGGTTAATGCCGTCGCGGTTGGCCACCCAAATCATTTTTCCCCGACGCGGTTTGGCGCCAATGTCACCCACATCGGCTAAACCCAACCAATAATGGGCTTCCTCAAGGATTTGGTCCGCCTCGAGGGAAAGCTGATCGGCCAATGCGGCATTGCCAGCGGGTGCCCGCCATTGAAAGTAGGCACTGGTGCCTCGCTCACGTTCGGCCTCTTGCGCCGTCGCCGCCATTGGTGTCAGCAACAAACAAAGCAACAACCACACCGCCATTTGCCAGCGAAGCCGCTTTTTGCCCTTGAGCTTTTTGACGCTCGCCTCGGCTGTGCACGCCTCGCTGCGATTGGCAAACGGCCCATAAGTGGTCGCCAATTTCCAAGGCCGATGGGCCCGCGTACTACGGGCGCCACCGGCACGTAAACCATTATGTTCTTCCAGACGTTTGCCTGGATCGAGAGCTATGCCGACATAGGTCCGTTCAATTTGCTCGCTAACGAGGACGTAAACGAACCATTCCGAGTCATCGGCCAATTAAAGCTCCTTGTCCTCGCTCTGAGGCTCTATCGGCGACGAAACGATTGGCGGTTGAGTCGAGCTTGAACTCTGACGGATCGAGACGGAATGCGCATTGCCGATGAACTCGACAACAGCATCTTCTCCGTATTGTTGTTTTGCTTGTTGAATCAAAGTCTCGCGTTCGGATTCGAGAGTGCTCTCAGGGTAACGAATTTTCACTTCGCGCTGCACCCCTTCAGAGTCTCCAAGATCAAACTGAAATTCAGGGAATTTGAAGTCCCATTGAAATTCTGGCCATATCAGCCAATCCGGCTGAGCATTGAAGTTGGGTAGATTCTGCCAGTCAGGCCATTCTTCCAACCGAGGCATGAGCTGCATCTTTGGAACCGTTTCGCCATAACGAGTTTGATCTCCAGGTTTGCGACCCAGAATGCCGGTCAAGGTGATTTCTTCCATTCCCCGGAAGACCTTGACCTGAACAATTTCCCCCGGCAACCGTTGCCTCAAGACGCGCAGCAACGCGTCCACAGTTTCGGTGGGTGCTTGATCAATGGACAGAATGACATCGCTCTTTTGAAGTCCCATCAACGAGGCAGCTGAAGGTTCTTCGACACCAGCCACGCGCGGTGTAACGTTGGTGGCTTGCGGTGCTTCCAGTTGCACTCCCAAGTACGCACCTTGGGAGTACGCTTGTGGTGCTAGAGCGAAGAGGAAAGCAATGAACAGGAGTCTGAACATACTTTCAAAATATGACTACTGCACGATTACTGCAAGACCGTTGCTCCAAACTCCGGTCGAACCGTCGGACTCGATGACCTGAGACCAGATGGTCATGCCGGTGAATCGGCCGGGCACGAATGCAGTTTCATGGATTTCGCCGTTGGCATTGGGCGGGTAGGTTCCAATTAACTTAAGCGGTGGCGTTAGCAAGGCTTCGCCGTATGGAGTCATCACTGGACCAGGGCCATGAGTGGACAAGAACACCGAGACCAAACTGCTGGTACGCACCGCGCCGGTGACGTCGATGTTGGCGGTTTGGCCGCCGACGACGTTACTCAGGGAGTAGAACAGAGTGCTGTCGGTAGGTTCCATCACCACGTCATCGATGATGACGCCATCGTGAACTCCAAATGGGTAGTTGTCGGCCTCGGCGAAGGCGAGCAGGAAATTGCCGTTTAAATCGACTGGCGTTTGGCCGAGATCAGCGGTTACTGCGGTCCATTCGCCACCAGGCGCCAACGCGCCCCAATCGGTGACGACCGGGTGCCAAATGTTGCCGTTTTGACTAATAAAAACGCCATCGTCAGGGTTCCACTCTTCGGTGAACTGCTTGACTTGGAAGTGCAGCAACATGCCGGTGAAACCAGTACCGTTCAGCCCCATGATCAGCGCGTTGCTGACGAAATGAGGGCCGGCAACGGTTGCATCAAGACCCATTTCCAAGGCGTAGCTGCCCGAGTTCGCCTCGGAGATCGGCCCCATCTGACCGATGTTGCACCATGCTTCGGCATTTAGCTGGCGGGTGGCGGTGTCAAGGTTGTTGACGGCCATCCAAATCGGCACGCTACCGGCCAAGCCTTCGAAGTCTTCGTTCAGCACCGTCACTGGCAAGAAGTTGGTCGGTTGCACCGGCCAGTAAGTTGATGGCGGCGGCACTTGGTCATCGACCAACACCCGTTCCAGCCACCACTCGTTGGCGTAATCGCCCTCGTAGTAAAAAGCCAGGCGGACGTCGGCGTTGCCGGTTAAGGCGGCAAGGTCTAATTCGACGCGCTGGCCCCCACCACTGGTCAGACTTGCCATTTGATGGACGTCAACAAAAGTCAGGCCGCCGTCGATGGTGGCGCGAACGTCGTTGATGTAGCGATAATTTGGGTAGCGCTGCCCGAAGTCCAAGTGAAGCCAGCAATCACTGGCGGTGGACAAGTCCAAAGATGAACTAATCAACAGGCTTTCGCTGAGGTCAAGAAAGTCATCGTGAAAAGCACCTGCGCCGGTGTCAGCTTCCCAGCCGTCGGTGGCTCCGGTTTGAAATTCTCCCCAGCCTAGCGGTGGAAAAACGCCGCTGGTGAAATCCTCGTCTAAGTAGGTGGTTTGCGCTGCCAATGGGGCGGCGAGCAATGCAAAAGTGATGGGAATGGCCTTCATGAATTCAGGGGAGATTGGCTACAGAGTATTCACTTTGTAATTCGTAAATGCCGAGGCAGTCAGGTTGAAAGCTTGCGTCCAAACAGTGACGCCTTGGGCAATCGCGGGGATTGCCGAAGACAGGGACGCAGTTCCAGCAGCATCGGCGGTAACGGTGCCCAACTGATTGATGGGCGCACTGAG
>CAZMDZ010000432.1:1697-3002 GCA_964565175.1 uncultured Planctomycetales bacterium | reverse complement strand
CAAAAACACCTTACTGAACTTCACCAGCAACGACCTTAGGTGGATCCGTTACCACAGGTTTAGCTTGATCAGAAGGGTTCACCCATTCGCTGAAAGCAGGTGGGTTCAGGCTACCGGCGAGATCCAATGCGTCAAGCAGACCCTGACCTGGAGTGGCCGAGCTAGCGCGCATGAACAATTCGGAATCCAGTGCCTTGATGACGTATTCATCACCATTCGGACCCATAACGACGCCGTCGGCAATCGAGAATGCTGGGAACCAACGACCGGTGTCGTCACCTTCTTGGTGTGGGATGCCCCACAGAGCGCCGAAGCCGCCGTACTGCAGGAAGACGGTTGAGCCGTCGTGATCGCTGCTGCCGTTGGCATCATTGGCTGTGCTGTGGGTGTAAAGGAAAGAAATCGGCGGGTCGTAGGTAACCGGGACGCCATTGAGTTCCAAGGCGCGGTACTGGTTCCACTCGTTCGGGCCGGTTTCGTACAGGTAGTACTCTTCCATTTGCCAGACTTGCCATTGGTCGGTCAGCGCCAGCAAATCTGCCGGATCAGTGACCAAAGGACCTGACATCATGCCCCATTCGTACATGCCGCCTTCACCCGATGCTCCTTCAGCCATGCCAACTTTGGTCAGCGTGCCGTTGTCCAAGTACAGCGTGCGGTCGCTCTTCTTGAAGACGTAGGTGTATGGATCATCCAGCTCGGCTGGAATGTTGTCGTTGAGGAAGATTTGGCCATTCTGAGCCTGCTCGGTGGTAATCCCAGCAGCCAGGTTTTCGACCACGCTGTACAGAGTCAAAGTGTTGGCTCCATCAAAGATGGTGTCATCACCACTTGCCGACTCGTGCTTTTGGATCGACATGGCTGCGTCACCGTAGATGTACTCGACATTACCGCCCAACTGGTCAGACCAGAAGCTGATCCATTCGCCGTTGGTCAATTCGATTTCGACGTCATCCTCGGTAGTGTCGCCACCTTCCCATTCCATGTCTTCATGGTTCCAAGTTGCGACCGCCCAGAACTCACCGACGCCAGGACCAGAGCCGTGACGGTACTCGGCCAAGTACTCATTGTGCTCGTAGGTTTCCGAATCCCAGTACCAATAGTGGAAGTGAGAGCCGTCCATCGATTCCAGAGTGACCTCCTCGCGGTGGGTCTTCATCAAACGGCCAGGAGCCAAGTTGACGGTGTACTCTTTTTCAATTCCGCCAGGCAGGTAGCCAGTCACGGTCATGCCGTCGACCAGATCGAAACCAGGCTCGGTCCAAATGCCCCAGTAGTCAGCCCAGCCGTTACGGCCGTCGCGCT
>CAZMDZ010000432.1:0-1687 GCA_964565175.1 uncultured Planctomycetales bacterium | reverse complement strand
GAATCGGGAAGCCACCAACCAGCTCGACGCGGTTACCGGCGTTGTCGCCGCTGGCGTAGTAGAGGTTGTAAGCCCAAGTGTTGCGGTCGAAAGCATCGCGTTCGAAGACTTCCGTGTTGCCGCCATTTACCGAGCGCACGAACAGGTTGTCGTTAAACGCCAAGGTAAATTCGACGTCGATTGGGTCGGTTCCACCGTTTTCCCAATCAGGCTCGGTTACCAGCACGCGGCCTAAACCGTTGCTTTCGTCATCCGAAACGCGGACTTCTGCGCGCGAGCTGAAGTCCCACATCGTGTCTTGCATGGCAAAACCAAAACCGCGGTAACCGGCAACGGTGTCCACCGAACGCAAAATACCAGACTGGAAAGCCTGGCTAGTAATGTCGACGTCTTCGCGCATGACGAAGTTCATGTCGAAGCTGCCGTAAGGGTTGTCGTCGCTAGCGCCCTCTTCAATCACTGCCTTTGCAAAGATCGTCGGTTCGCCTTCAAACATGCCACCTACACCGGCGGCAGCCATTTCGTCATCCATGTGGTTTGGCACCCAAACGCGCGTGATTTGATCAGCGCCTGTGTTTGCACGGGTTGATTTCACTACCCACGGCACGAGGTCCTGCTGCTTACCAGTGGATTGCCCCTGGTCGCCAGTACCCTCGGAACCCTCACCAATGTCTTCCTTGGATTCATCCACCAGCGCAATGTAGGCGCCTTCGTTGACGAATTCTTCCGCCTTAGTTTGCCCAATCATGCCAAGGATCTTGCCGATCTCTTGCAGTGGCTCCAAAGACGGGTCCCATACGTGGGCAAATTGTGGGTCAGTGTTGTAATCGGTGCCCGCGCCGAAGCTATCGGCTGGGCTCCCAGTAAAGCCAATTCCTGGAGTATTCGCAGTTTGGCTGTCATCGACGGCTACCACTTCCAGTTCGTCCGGCAAGGTCAAACCTTCAATGTTGCCAGTGTTGGCGCCTCCGCCTCCACCGCCGCCACAGGAAGTCAGCCCGATAAGGGCTGAAATTGGAAAAATGAGGAGTTTCTTATTCACGAGTTTTAGTTCCGAAGTCCTTGCGGAGTATGAAGGGGCGTCCAGGGGGGAAGCCTCCGCTTGCTTGCCCATCGACATTTAGCGGAACGGAACTAAAGATTCTTGAGAATAATAGGGATTGCCTATGTCTTAAACCTTGTCGACTTTAGGCATTTTTCGGTGCCTTTTCGCGCGGTAAAGAGCCTGATCGGCTCGGGCCAATAATTCTTCATAAGTTTTCACTTCGTCATCGGGGAAAGCGGCAAAGCCAGCGGACACACCTGGCATCGGCGATAAATCCGTAATCCTTTCCCTGGTAAGAGTTTCCGCAGATTCGCGCAAACGCTGAACGGTCGTGAGCGCGCCCTGTGGATCGGTGTGTGGCATCAACATCACGAATTCGTCGCCACCCAACCGGCCGACGATATCCATCTCGCGAATCCCGGCTTGAACGGCCGATGCAAAAAGTTGCAAAGCGCGGTCGCCCTCGGCGTGGCCGAGTTGGTCATTGACCGCTTTGAAATTGTCCAAATCGAACAGCGCGATCGCCAACGGGAACTTGTAACGCTGAGCCCTAGCGAACTCCAATTGACCGAATCGGTCCAAGGCGCGGCGATTCAAAACGCCGGTCAGCCTCAAGAAACTCCTGGGTCTGATCGACGAAAT
>CAZMDZ010000431.1:0-3021 GCA_964565175.1 uncultured Planctomycetales bacterium | reverse complement strand
ACTGGTACCCAGTGGCCCGCCGTAGACGTAAATCAAGAGCGGCCGCTTATCCTCTTTGCTCCAACCTTCCGGCTTGAACAAATGACCGCGAATCTCCTGACCTTGGCGGTTCGGGTAAGAGAAGAATTCAGGCTTAGCGGTGGTGAATGCATCGACTTTTTCGGGGCGCGAATCGGTTAATGCTTTTTGCGTTCCGGCGGCGACATCAATGTGAACTAATTCGCGCAAGTTGCCGTAGTTGACGAAGGTCGCCAAGACCTGTTTGCCGTCGGGACTGACGGCGGCGCCGCTGTAACTGCCGGACTCCAGAGTCAGGCGCGTCATCTTGCCGGATGGTAAATCGACCTGGTAAACATCGGTGCGCGAGGCGTCTTCCTTGGTCGAAGTCACAAACATGTGCTTGCGGTGCTCAGGCATATCAAGCGGATAGACCTCAAAATGACCGCGGGTGATTTGCTCCAAACTTTCATAAGTTGGGTCAAGCACCGAAAGGTGACGGAAGCCGGATTGCTCGGTCAGGAACACCATGCGGCGCGCGTCGGCCAAAAACTGAGGACGAATCATGCGCGGCGTATTCGGCCCACCGTTGTGCAGAAAGCGGTAGACCACCTTCGCCGGTAGATCGACGATTTCATCTTTGGAGTCACCGCCGCGGGGACCACCTCGCCCACCGCGCCGACGACGTTCTCCATCATCCTTATCCTCATCCTTGTCCTTTTTCCCTTTCTTCTCGGATTTGCCAGCGTCTTCCTTCTTGGACTTCTCGCCCTTCCCGGACTTTCCACCTTGACCGTCCTCACCATCCTTCTTCTTTTCCTCCTTCGGAAATTCAGCCTGCAAAATATTCACATGGCCAGAAGTCTGCTCGAAAATGGAAAACGCCACCTTGGAAGAATCCGGCGACCACGACGGCGTTGCCATCGCATCGCGCGGCCCAGTGGTTTTGTGTTCATAAATCTTGATCAGCTTGCCGTTCTCCAGCGACGCTTCCGGAAACTCGTACAGATAAGCAGTCGTCGTCGAATCGGGAACCGGATCATCCGAAACATGGCGCGGCACCTCGCGCACGCGCATAAATCGATCCTCATAAGTCGCAATGTTCACCGTGCGGCCACCCTCACCCCGACGGCTTCCGCTCGTCGCCAACAGCACCATTTTGTTGCCATCCGGGCTGATCCGAAACGACCGAATTTCCTGCCCCGAAGGCAGCTTGGGATCGAGCTGCTCTAGGTAGTGACTGCCGAACTTCACCCGCATCACCGCGGTAGCTGTAGCCAGAACCATCCGGCAAATAATCCACGCCGCTCTCGCGCGCACGCGTTTTGCTCAGCCGCTGCAGCTCTTTTTCGCCCATCACTAAGCGGTAAATATCGCCGCCCGACATCACCAACATTTCATTGGTGGTCGGCGACCAGGTGAACGAACTCACGCCGCGGTAACGAGGAGCGTCTTCCTCTTCGGCATCGTCTTCGTCGACGACATTGCCG
Organism: uncultured Planctomycetales bacterium; assembly: GCA_964565175.1. GTDB lineage: Bacteria > Planctomycetota > UBA1135 > UBA1135 > UBA1135 > JACNIZ01. The sequence goes on along the minus strand of CAZMDZ010000431.1, from coordinate 1,534 downwards.
AGTAGATCTTCAATCCCCGGCTTCTTCTTCCCTTTCTTCTTTTCACCCTTAGCTTGGCCATCATCAGCTTTTTCACCCTTCGACTTAGCGTCGCCTGCTTTTCCGTCCTCGGCTTTGGCGTCATCGGATTTGCCTTCCTGCGCCGCCTTCTTCTTCGCTGCGGCCTTGGCTTTTTCAATCCGATCTTCTTTCACCTTACGCGTGTCGGCCTGAAACTTTGCCAGCGCCACCACCGACGTCACCCGTTGCACCTTGCCGGTCTGCAAATCCATCACATGCAAATCATTGCCGTGCCGGCGCTCCAAATACGGCCGGTACAACCACGCGGCATAACGGCCGTCAAAGGAAAACGCAGCCGAGCGCGCCGACGGCCCGAACAGCCCTTTGTCGGGGAACAGGTTTTCCAGGGTCAGCTCGGTTTCACTCTTGTCGTCCTGATCGGACTCTTGAGCTTCCACCTGTTTGGAGTCGTCCTTCTGCACGTCTTTGTCAGGGCGACGGCCGACGGAGTTGCCAGACTGAAAAGCAGCAACGTGAGGAGCAGAATGAACGGACCGGGGCTAGTGAGGGATTTGCGCATGGAGGGGCTTGGAAGGATTCCCGCGAAAAAGCGGATTCCTACCTTAGCAGACCACCAGCGGCTAACTGACCGCGTGAATAATCGAAAAGAAGCTCAGCCCGAACCAAATCACTAGCGACGCCGCCCACAATCCGTAGCGGATCAAATTTTTGCCCTTACCGCGATTGATCAAAAACTGAGCCAGCACCCCCACCGCCAAGACCGGCCCGGAAATCGCCGCTGGGCGGAAGATATCGGGGTACCGTAGATTTAGCTCAATCCCATTTCCCTCCATGAAATTCACGCGCCTTATTCTCCTGTCGATGGCGGCCGTACTCCCTCTGTCCTGCCAAACCGCCCCGCCGCAAGCCACCACCGAGCCGCTGGTGACCGAAGAGGTCCGCCTCGCCGACGCCATTTTTGCCCTCCGCGACGAGGTGCGCTCGCTCAAGCGCGAAATGCGCGAGTTGAAGAAGGAGCTGGCCACTGGCGAGGGCGGCGGCAAGAAGGAGTTGATTCAAGAGTTGCGCAAAGAGTTTGAAAGCGAGATCAACCTATATTTGGGCAGCGATAGCGGTCGTCGGCAGTTTAAAAAATAGCTAAAAGCGCCGAAGAAGCTCCGATTTATTCACTTTTTGACCGGGCAGGCTCGCGCATAGGGATTAGTAGGTAGCAACCTGCGGTCGGCGTGCGTCGAGGCGTGCGGGACCGCGGTTGTAGCCACCTACTGCCACTGCAATCCTCATGCCCAAGAAGAAGATGACGAAAGGCGCGACCAAGTCTCGTAAACCCCGCCGCACTGCAAAAGCCAAGACCATGAAAATGGTCTACGCCTTTGGAAAAATCAAAACCGAAGGCAACGCAACGATGCGCAAACTGCTCGGCGGCAAGGGCGCGAACCTGGCCGAGATGACGTCGATTGGACTGCCGGTGCCTCCGGGGTTCACGATCACGACCGAAACTTGCGCTGCTTAT
>CAZMDZ010000430.1:0-3023 GCA_964565175.1 uncultured Planctomycetales bacterium | reverse complement strand
AAAATTATCTAAAAGGTACACGTAGTACTCTTGTTTGAAAAATAATTCTTCTTTTAGAGGGAACTTAATATCAGTAATTACTAATTCTTTTTGCCGGTCTTTCTTGTAAACGAGAAGCCAAGGACGCCCCGCCGCTTTTCCATCTCTTCTTGCTTGTTGTATAAAACTATACAAAGTACTATTTTTTTTCCAAATGTCTTCAAGTTGCACGTTATACCCTCTCTTAGCCTCTATAACGAACTTAAATGTTTCAGGGGTGATTAAGTCCCCATAGACTTTCAGGTACTTAGGAAGGCTGTGTGTGGTTCCAAAGGCACCTGAGCCTGGGGTTCTACAAAATTCTTTGGTTTTGAAGCGTATATTAAGTTTTTTAGCCAATGCCCGTTCAAAGGTACTTCCCTTGGTCCTTCCGTTTATTTTCTTCTTGGAACGCAGGGAGTCTTCGAAATTGGATAGCTTTTCTGGATTTAGTTTATCTTTCATAGCTTCTGTACTATTATAGAGGGTGAACACAAACAGAATTCCAATTTTTAAAATGGACCCTACAAAGGTCAACTGGAAGTTCAAAGTAAAACAAGGAAAAAGACGAATGAAACTATACATTAAAATGCAAAAACAGGAAACCGAACAATGGGATTCCTTGAAGCAACACGTAAAGCCTGTGGAAATGTCTGACGACGATTTTGCGCAGATTCTATTCTGGAAAGGTATTAATGCGTTTATGGAAGAACTTACGGAAAAAGTAAACAGTATGTCCGAGGAAGAGAAGAATGAGATTATGAACTCAGAAACTGAAACCCCGGAACCTGTGGAGTCAAATGACTAGGGAAATAATTAATCTTACAAGAGAGAGTGAATTAAACTCTCTCTTGAAGGATAAAAGCACTAAGAGATTTAATCTCTTTTATTACTCCGAATGGGACCCTACCTGTAAGAAAGTTTTGGACTCCATGAATGAATGGGTAAAAGGGGACGGGGATGAGAAAGTTTACACAATCAGTAGTTGGGACCTCCCACACTCTTTTATGGCTTTTAAGGTTACAAGAGTTCCCTGTTTAGTAAAAGTAAAGGAAGGGAAGGTTACGGTGGTAGACTATTATATGTCTGTACACAACTTCTTTACTGAGGGTCATAAGAATCAGGGGATTTAATCTCCTGATATTTTTTTATCTTCTCCGAGTACTTTTTATTTTTCGTATACATCAACTTTAGATTGTTTACAAAAACAGTCGTAAAATAATTAAAGGCGGACCCGTTTTCTGGGTTAAAGTTCTTTAATACCTTGAATGCCAACATGAAACATTCCTGCTTGGCATCATCAGAATCAACATTAAATTTAAACGTATGTATAATATTAGAAATAAGCAAGTCTAACTTAGTAACTAATTCACTTTCAAAATCCTCAGGGGATTCCAAGTAACTCTTAATAGTTTTTTCGAACTCCTTGTTGTCTAAGTAGTGAATTTTTTTCTTTCGTTTCCGACTTGCCATAAATCATTAGAGATGAGCGATTTAGAAAATTTATTAGAATCTTTCGAAAGTACAGGGTGTGAGTGCGCTTACCGCCAACCCGTAGGGTCCGAGAAGATTGTTTTTGTCCACGATTCATATAAGAAGAAAAGGGGACAAGTTTACGAGTTTACAGACCAAGAGTACGGGATTTTAACGTCCCTTCTCCGGAAAACTAAGTTACCTTCCAATTCTTATCAGTTTGTAGCGGCTGTAAAGGATTTTAACGTGGAAGAGGACGATATATCCACCAAAGTTCTTAGTAAACACAGAGAGTTCCTTTCGGAAGACCTGGACGAAATTCAGCCGAATTTGATTATCCCTTTAGGGAATCTAGCATTAAAAGCGGTAACCAAGAAGTCCGGAGTGGCAACCAAGAGAGGTAAAGAGTTCCATATCCAATTGGAAAGCGAAACCGTAGTACCTGTAGTACCTACAATTCACCCGGGTGTTCTGTACTTGGAGCCAAAGGACCGCAGATTGTTTATCCAGGACGTTAACAATGCGTATGCAAAGTTTATTTTAAAAACGAACAGGTTTGACAGCTCCCCTTATGAATTGGTTAATGGGGACTTGCCCCGTGCATTGGAACTCTTGGAGGAAACCCTAACTAAAGAAGTGGTAGCTATGGATTTAGAAACAGAGGGTCTTGACTTTAAAAAACATAAAGTACTCACCATCGGGTTTTCTTTTGATGAAAAGCAGGGGTTTGTTATCCCTATACATCACAAGGAATCAGAGTTTTCTCCTCTGGAGTTATCCAAAATTAAGGAGAAAATTCAGGAATTGATGAGTAAAGAAGATATTGTGAAGGTTTTTCATAACTGTAAATTTGATTTAAAATTTCTTATGAATTGGGGGTTGAAGAATCTCAATAACATAGAGGACACTCAAGTTATGCACTCTCTCGTAGACGAGAATTTGCCTCATGGTCTAATGGACCTTGTGAAACAGTTTTTTCCTTCGGAGCTGGAGACTTACTAGTATGCTTACTGTAACAGATGGAAGTAACCATGACTGGGCTAACATGCCCTTAGATGAAATGGGGATTGGATGTGTAGCGGATTGTGATTTCACTCTCCGGTCGTGGAAAATCCTAAAGGGGGATATGAAGACTAAGGGTGTTGCTCCTATTTATAATAATCTCTTAAAGAGAGTCGTTCCTGTTTTAGGAGGTATTGAGGATAAGGGAATTGTGGCGGATACCAAGTACCTTAAGCAGTTGGACGTTATTATGACGAAACAGCTTGAGGAGCTTTGTGATACCTTAGTAGGGTTGTCTCCAATTGAAAACCTTAACCTTAACTCCTCGGTTCAAGTCGCGGCTGTTCTCTTTACAAAGGAGGGGTTCGGTTTAACCCCTACAATGTTCTCCAAAAAAACTAAAAAGCCTTCTATCACGGAGGAGCACCTCAGTGAGTTGAAAAAAACCACCGTAACGAAGAAAGCAAAAGAGTTTATCACCGGGTTGCTCAAGTACAAGGAAAAAACTAAGTTGCATAAAACCTATGTGA
>CAZMDZ010000429.1:0-3028 GCA_964565175.1 uncultured Planctomycetales bacterium | reverse complement strand
TCCATATGCTCAGGGTTCAAATATTCATCAAATTCATTAAAAGCTTGTCCTACGAAATCTTTCCCTATTCTAGGAGTTGGGTACGGTTTTCTATCGAAAAATTCATCATGAATTATTACTGAATCTTTTATTAGGGGGTATACCTTATCTCTTAGAAAATCTTGGTCTGTTTGGTAGTAGTTTTTAGGTTGATATTCTTTAATCATATTCTCTATATGCGGGATAGTATTTACTTTAGCCCCCCACATCCCCCCCATAATAATCGCATTATGCCAAGGATGGTCTCTCATGATATGGAAAGATTTATCAGAATTGACCCACTCATATACTTCATGTTTTTCCCTATCATTTAATCTAGAATCACAATCTCTAGATATCATAATCTCTACGTTAGAGTTAGAAGCGGGTAAAAATCTCCAAAGCATAGAAGAATGGTCTCCCTCTAAGTCCATAGGTATAACTTTACAATGGTCAAACTTAGATAAAGCAGATTTAACAGAATTCGGAGTAGAGTTACCCACATAAAACCAACATTCCCAGCCTGGGTAAATATCCAAAGCTAATTTAGCGTTTTTAATAGCACCTAACGTATAAATAGGATTACCCCCCCAAAGGCAAAAGCTGATTACGCGCATTTATAAGTCTCCCGAATTTCGCAGTCCTGCTGCCAATGTTCCTTCATTTTAGATTGGTCAGTGCTCATACCTGTAGGGTTGAAGAAATAACTCCCTATAGTTTCGTCTAATCTCATAAATTTAAACCCGTTAGTTAACATATTAAGCCACATCTCGTAATCTCCAGAAATAGTATAACACTCCTTAAACCCCTTTAAACTTTCCCACGCAGACCTTTTTACCATAGGAAATGGACCAATATAACACTCATGTAGGAGTGACCTATGACAGATATTTGGAATATTCCTGTATTGAACTACGTTAGTATGGTTTTCATGGTCTACTACTATAATTGGAGAATAAAATAAATCTACCTCAGGGTATTTTTGAGCATATGCTTTATATGTTTGTAATGATGATGGAAATAATCTGTCATCGGTATTAAAGTTAATACAGTATTTGGTAGTGGCTAGTTTAAATCCAATATTCCATGCTCTATAAATAGAACACCCAGGTTCTGAAACGTATTGGACATTAATCCCCTTTCTAAATTTAAAATCTTTAATAGTTTTAAATGAACCGTCAGTGGACCCAGCATCTACAAAAATAATATCAAAAGATTCTAAAAATTGAGAATTAACGCAATCTAAATATCCATTAATCCATTTACTAGAATTAAAATTTGAGCATACTAAAGTAATCATTTCTCTAACTCTAGAATGTCTTTCCACTTATTTAAAATTTTCTCATTATTCCAAACTTCTATATTCAAATCACAATTGTCTGTCCCGTAATACAAAGTATTAGTTTGTAGACATTCAGCCTTAGTTAACCCATATGTCTCGTAATTAGCAACAGAGGTTTGAAATACAGCTTCTACCGAATCGTACATCTTCTGCTTATTATACTCGTGGTCCATATATATTATTTTATCTGATAGAATAGGTTTAATTTCTCGATTATAATAGTTAAAATCTCCTATATTACCATAAAGTAATACCTTATTGTAACCTTTGCTTAAAGCTCTATCTATAGAAAGTCTAGTCTGTTTGGGAGGGCCTATAGTACCTATGACCCCTGCAATACCTTTAGGGTTTGCCTTTGTATTAACTAAAGACGACATTACATTAGGGATAATTTGTCCGTCTACTCCTTGCCAACTTCTTTGGTCATCTGAAACATATACAATTTCGTCCCAAAAAGGTTTCACATCTTTTACAGGATATACTGCTTTCTCATGACAGGATAATATAACTTTCTTGGCAGCCTCGGGACGATGCGGAATTTTTAAGTAGTGCATGATAAGAATTTCACCTTCCTCATTTACAGCGCAGTTACTTAGAGAATCTCCTCGGCACTGGTCCTTATGCCACTCATGTGCACCGTAAAAAGTGCAATCTAACCCATTCTCATTAAACAGATTACACAGATTTATAAATGCAATTGTAGACCCTCCAGGGTTTGACCATCCAGATAATATTTTAATCTTTGTCATCTTTTAAAAGCTGTTTATACAAGTCCAATCTCAGGTGAACATGTTTATTAATATTAAAGCGTTCGTCCGTTAATTCTTTAAGATTTCTTCCCATTTCTTCTGTGTGTTTTTTATCCTTAATGCACTTAGAAAGAATTCTAACCCATTCACTACGGGGATTACTTTTATCAATCAAATACCCCGTAACTCCGTTCTCAATAATCTCGTCGTAACACCCACAATCAGTTGCTATAAGAGGAATTCCATAACGACCTGCTTCCATCGCTTTAATCTCTGAATTGTGAGTAACCGTAAAGTCGTCCAGGAGAATTAAACTATCTTTGTCCACCTTAACCCCATAATAATCCTCAACCCCTACGTACTCTACTTCAAACCCAGAAGTAAGAGAATCCCTATTACATTTGCGGGGCTCCCCTTTCTTTCTTTTTAATCGACAAGGAACCATATCCACATTTCCACTTATACAAATCCTGTAATACTTATTTCCTGGGTATTGAGGAACTTCAAACTGTGCAGTAGGACTAACATAAAGACCTACGCTACGAGCCACAAAAGCCAAATCGTCAACTAGTTGTTTAGACTTGTTATTAAAATTGTACATCGTCCTTGAAGGAGGCATAGACCCGTCGGAATCAATAAGCCCTGCTATCAGTTCAAGTCTTTGTTTTTTAGAGGCTACCTTATACTCCCTCGGTACGAATTTGTCTTTACACGGAACCTCCGCCAGCCCAATATCTTTAAACAATTCCCTTACAGGGTTTGGAATATGACGGTTTCTTTTATCTTTATACACATAAAGGGAACAGGCTTTATTGTTTGGTTTTCTGTTTTCCCTAACAATTAAACCCTCATTCATTGACATTGTGTATTCCTTAAAATAACCCCTTACCTCTTCGTCAGCCGTGGTAATTCCAACTCT
>CAZMDZ010000428.1:0-3034 GCA_964565175.1 uncultured Planctomycetales bacterium | reverse complement strand
CGGGGGGGCGGGGGGGGCTAGGCGGCGCGGGGGTGCTCGGCGTGGCGGGCGTCGCCGGCGGCGATGGGGTGCGCGGAGTGGCCGGCGTGGCGGGGGTTGCCGGCGCACCTGCGCCTGGAGGCACAGTGTCGCCGGGGCCCCGGTAGGTGCCACCGTGAGCGGCGAGGCTGCTTGAAAGCGCCACGCCAGCAAAAAGGGTAATTGGGATCAACCAACGTTTCATGAACATTCTCCGGATGAGGGACGCCTCATGGACAGCAAAGAGTGTACCAAGCCTAGTCCACCCCAGACATCCCCAAAAGTTCCCCACAAGTAACATATGGGCATGGAAATCTTCCTGATTCGCCATGGTGAAGTGGACCATCGCTTCCAAGGCCGTTTTTACGGCGGTATGGATGTAGATTTGAGCCCGAATGGCCGCGATCAAGCCGATGCCGCCGGTAGGCAGCTGGCTGAAGTCTCCTTGGGCTCGGTTTACACTAGTCCTCTAAAGCGAGCCGGTTTCGGTGCGGAGCGGGTGATTCATTGGCAAGAAGCGAATGGCCGCAAGCCAGGCATTCAGGTGATCCCGGATTTGCGCGAAATTGACCGCGGCCGCTGGAGTGGAATGCTTAAAAGCGAAGTCCTAGGGCGATGGCCGGAGGACCTGAGCAGTCATTTTCAGGACTTGGAATCATGGCGCGGCCATGACGGTGAGTCCCTCGGCGATTTGAGGGACCGGGTATGGGCCGGATTCGACGGCATCGTCGACGGTCATCGGGCTGGTGAAAGCATTGCCTTGGTTGCTCATTTATTCCCAATCTCGGCCATCCTTGCTCGGGCAGAAATCGGATTGGCGAAAAGGACTCTGCAGAGTTGGAAGGAGTGGGAAATTGGAACGGGGTCGGTGAGCAAGGTCAGTGGTGCTCCGGGGAACTGGCAGATTGACTATGTAGGCAAAGTGCCACAGGCATAGGTTTTCCGCGAGTTATCCACAGGGTTTTCCACAAAGCATTCCACAATTCGTGGAAAACGTAGGTGGAAGAGCCATTTTCGGCAGTCCATCCAAGCTTGCAGGGGTTCGTTTACGGCCACCGTGCCAGGCGGGTTGGAACTCAACTATTCATAATATTAATTATCAGACGTTAGTGATTGGGCAAAATGGGGCCCTTGTGCCGGGTGGGCTAACTCTTATTCCTGGTCCCCTGCTGGCTCGCTGGTTGGCGCGGCTTCACGCGGCACTGCACCCATCGCGAGAAAACGACCGCCTTTCCAACTGCCAAGCAACAAATCGCCGACCTGCAGGCGTTCGGTTGCATCGGTGGGTAAACCATCCACCACGGCGGTGACGTTTGCCTCCTCAGTGGGCACTTCGATTGGGTGCGTTTTCGCCACTCTTGCGCGATGTTGCCAGGTTCCGTTCTCGGCCAGAATTGCGTTGAGTTCCAGCACACCACAAATCCGCTCCATGTATTCCTGACTGGAATCCGTGGCGAGTGGTCCGAGCAAAGCACCTTGTTCCTGTTCAGCCCAATCGAGGAAGCCGCGGATCTGTTGGTGGCGTCGGTGGATGGCATTGGGTTCCCCTGCGGCCAGCAAATAGGGCAACACCGATTCGGCGCTTAAATCTTCGGCATCGATGGAACCCAGGTCCATGGTGTCGAGGAAATGGGCAAAGGCTGCAAGCTGTGCCGGTGCATGCTGTTGCTCCAGGGCTTCCCACGCATATGCGTTTAGCCAAGTGCGGATACCGGCCTTGGAAACCACGCCCACCGGATCATCTTCGGTGTCGGCGCCCAACTCAGGCTCGGCGCTGGTTCCTTCAGGTAAACCCAGGGCTTTCTCCAGCTCTGAAAAACTCTGCTCCAAGCTTTGACCATTCGAGCGGTCCGTGTCAAATTGATCTAAGGCCCGACCGATAATTTGAGTCGTTGGAAGGCTGCTATCGCCCATGCTTGCGCCCCTAGGAGTTCGCTTTTCGGGGGATGGGGCCTCTGCCTGATCGCTACGCAATGCGTGGTCATATTCAGGGAGCAGCCGACGCAATGGCTCCAGGTCTAATTCCGTTTCAAAAGCCAATAGGTTGAGGGTCTCACCCAACCCATGCTCGGCCAGAGTTTGAGAAATCCGTTCGAGGTCCCATTTTTCATCCGCTGCCAACAGTGCCGAAAGGCTCGATTGCAGGTCATCCAAGACCTCGTGATTGGGGTCGGCGTTGGCAGGCACCCAGTTGCACAACTTCTCTAATTCGAGTTGGGATAGGCGAGCCCGCGAATGAGTGACCCGCGCCGAGGCTAAGTCGCGTTCGAGTGCGGGCAACAGTCCGGGAGCGCAGGCCATCCTGAAGCCTGGTAGCGGCGCGAAGAAGGTGTCGTCGACTTGGACTAGGCGACCGAGGAAAACGGAGTCTTCGGGAGCTGATTCGAAGTTTGACTCTTGGCCATTTAAGAGTGGGAGCACGCGGCCGCTCCACAATTCACTAAGTTCAAGCACTTCGGTTCCGTCGTCCAAACGACTGCGGCCATTGCTGACGAAAACCCCTATCAGGGAGTCCAATAAGCGAGTCCATCGATCCTTCTCCCCTAGCGCAGTGGGCGACCAAGCGAGAATCGGCGGCGAGCCAAGGGCATCGGAGTTGCGCTCCAGAAGGAACCATTCACGGAACCGCCAATGGTCTTCTTGTTGCCACTGGGCGTGTGGGAACTGGTTGCGCGCGGATTCCCATTCCTTCTGCAGGATGGAATCATCTTTCGCCCGTTGTTCCAGTTCTTCCAGGAGCTGAAGGATTTCCTGGATCGCGCTAATGCTAGACATGGGTGGCTTCGGTTAGACTTGCGGTTAATGGATTTGCAGAACTTGCACTGGCTTGATTGGCTCGGATTAGCACTTGTGGCTTACGGCTTAGGAGCGGGTGCCGTGCGCGGTCTGACCCAGCAGTTTACCCGTTTTTTGGTTTGGACAATTGGGCTGCTGGTGGTTGGGCTGTTGTCGGCTCCCCTACTCTGGCTGGCTACGAAATTCAGCGAAGATCCCCTTCGACAAGGTTCGCTTCATG
>CAZMDZ010000427.1:0-3048 GCA_964565175.1 uncultured Planctomycetales bacterium | reverse complement strand
ACCGACTTCGTAAATCACGATTGAGATCAAACCATGGCGGTGGCGCGGCGTGACCTTGCCACCTTTGCCGGGGCGCGGGCCGTTGAAGCAGATCATCGGGTACTCCATGCCGCCACCGACGACACCATTCACCGAAATTGCAACCGAGTACGGGTACGGGAACAAGCGGCGACCGTAAACCTCGATCGTATGCACCACCGCGGCCGTGGACAGCTCACTCCAAGTAGGCTCCCCCTCGCGCGGCCAGTACGACATCGCCATCACTGGATCGCGATTCTCCTCCACTTTGACCCCTTGAGCATCCCACATGAACGCTGGGGAACTGCCCCACGAAAAATCGCGCACCCGATTGGCGGTGAATCGCCAAGTCTTTTGGGTGCCATCCCCCGCAAGTTTGCGCTGCGCAGCCGCCTCCTTTTTGCTGACGATCATCACCGGCGCTTCGGCGGTCTCGGCAAACTTTAATTTGCGCATTTGCTTGGTGGTCAGCACCTTATTAGCATTTTGCAAGACGCCTGTGGAAGCCACCACGTGGTGCGAGGGCACGGTAATGCTGACGTCGTAATTGCCAAATTCCAAAGCGAACTCTCCGCCGCCGAGGAACTCTTTGTGCTGCCAACCGGTGTAATCGGTGTAGGCGCACAGGCGCGGGAACCACTGCGAAATCCCCCAAATGCGCGCGCCATCCTCCAAGGTTTCAACGCCACTGCGCGCCCGCACCTTGCTGATGTCATTGATCTCGTAGCTCCAATCCAACTCAAACTCCAGCCACTGCGGCGGCTGCCCGCCCGGGCCGCTGCTGCCGTTCAAACTGCGCGCCCGATTAATTGGCGCCAACGGCTTCGGCAGGTCGATGCGCATGGTGGTGCCGACCACCGTCCACTGCAAAGGCGTGCCATCGGATAGGCGCACGTTTTCGATCTTGCACGAGCCGTCGAACTGCTCCTGATTCCAAACCGACTGCATTTCCCACAGGCGCGGGTTGCCCTGGCGAGTGGTGCGCGACAAATTGGAATGGCTTTCGGGAGTGCGGCGGTTCGGCTCGAGATGCAGCCACAAGTACTCCAAGCTGTCGGGCGAAGCGTTGATGTAACGAATCCGCTCATGTCCGATCAAGCGACTGTTCTTTTCGTCGAGCTCAACATCGATCTTGTAATGGACGGTTTGCTGCCAGTAATCCTTGCCCGGTGCACCGGAAGCGGTGCGGAATGAGTTCGGCGTTGCTAACTCCGAGCGCAACTGAGCAAAACGGTCGACAGCTTGTTGTTGGGCGCGAGCATTCCAAGCGCCGAGGGCCAAAAACAGGGCGCCAAGCACCATCAGCTGGCGTGGCGGCCGGGAACGGGGAACTTTCGATCGGGGCGGAGTTGAGTTTGTCATGGTGGCTGACCCGGAGGGAACCGACGATTCTAGCGCAAATGAAAGATCCTTCGGGCGAATCCTAAAGGGTCATTTGTCGGTCTAGGCGACGACAAATCCTCTCACCCTGATAAGATTTCCCGATGGCATGCAATGCTCAATCCAGTTCTAGTTCCCTGTTCGGTCGACTGATCCTTTTATTCCTCGTGACCCTCGGCTTGCTCGCTCCAAGCGCAGCAGCTCAAAAGGCAAAAGCAGCGGCTTATAAAAAGACTTACGTTTCCGATATGGAAGCCTTTATCAAAGAGGCTTAAATCAATTATCCGTTCTGGGATTTGAAGGACCTGCGCAAGGGTTGGAAGGCGAAGAAAAAGGACTTGGAGAAACGCGCCAAGAAGTGCAAAACCGACGTCGAGTTTATTCGCTTGGTTTATGACGGCCTGGGATATTTGCGCGATGCCCATATGTACATGACCGAATGCAAAGTCGAGATGCCGCGCGGTGAACCAAACTACTACAGCGGGATTAGTTTTTTGCCGGCAACAGAGGATCGCGTCATTGTTATGCATCCTCCCGAAGGCCAAGGCGCGTCGCTGAAGTCAGGATCGATCGTGTTAACCATCAATGGCAAAAACGCGCGCAAGTTCCTCGATGCCCGTGGGGAAGAAATTTGGGAAGAGGGCGGCGGTTTCTCCAGTCCGCAGCGCGCGACTTTGTTTGAATACCGCACCGCACTTTCTGGAGAGCGCGGCGACAAATTTGAAATTGTCGCATTAGTCGGCAAGAAGAAAAAGAAAGTCAAGCTCTCAGCGCGTACCGAAATCAGTGGTTGGTCGCGCAGCTACAACATGCCGGCGGATTTGAAGCGCGTCGGCAAATCGTTTTACTATTCCAAGTTGGAAAGCGGGCACGGTTATATGTATTTGCGCCGCGTCGATTCTTCGATTGCAGAGGGAATGAAAGAGGCCTTGGCGAAGCACGCCGACGTACCCGGTTGGGTCATTGACCTGCGCGGCAACTCTGGTGGCGGCTATAGCAGCGATTTGGTCAACCAAGTAAAAGCCGTTGGCAAACCCACCGTCGTGATTGGGGATGCTGGCTGTATTTCAGCCGGAGAAACGCTGATTCGCGATTTTATCCGCTACGCCGACGCCCGCTTTATCGGCACAGCTACCGCTGGATCGTCCTCCTCCAAAAAAGAGTGGCAGTTTCCAAGCGGAATTGCGAAAGTTAAATTCTCTACCCGTAGCCGCTTTGGCCCCGACGGTGAACCGATCGAATTCAACGGCATTCAGCCTCATGAAATCGTCGAAGCGGTGCCCGAAGAGGTCCAAGAAGGCAAAAACAGTGAAATTCTGCGCGCGGTGGAGTATTTAGCCGCCCTGTAACAACAACGGGCGCTCCTACCCAAATGTAGGAGCGCCCGTTTGCCGTCCGGGTTCAGACGACTGGCTTACCAGGACTTCAGCGACCTCACCGAAGATGGACTCGTTGTGCCTTTCCCAGGCCAAACGGGCATCAGCTCGACGGCGATGCGCTGTGAACCGGCTTTCTGCGACGTCTTCATGAGCAGTCGCGAGTAGCCCTTGTTCGATTTTTGACCAGACTTGGTTGGGCACGCTTCCTTGTAGAACTTGGCGCCAGCCGGTTCGAGGATTTGCACGACCAACTCCTGGCCATCCTTCTTGA
>CAZMDZ010000426.1:2767-3050 GCA_964565175.1 uncultured Planctomycetales bacterium | reverse complement strand
ATTGGACGATCTCAACAGCAAGCCGCGCCCCTTACCAAAAATCTGCTTAACCAGCTACTTAGCAACTGCGAAAACAGCATTATGGGAATAAGAAATCAAGTCCTCTTAAGAATCGGCTATGAAACCATGCGACGCAGGTCGGAACTCTGCGCCTTTAAGTTTGAGGACATCTGCAAGGGGGCCAACGGAAAACCGGCTATCCGGCTTAACTTCTCAAAAACTGATCAATTTGGGACGGGAAAGATACTACCGATCAGTCAGGAGCTCTACGACTTATTAGAAA
>CAZMDZ010000426.1:0-2757 GCA_964565175.1 uncultured Planctomycetales bacterium | reverse complement strand
CCCATAAGCCAAGAGCTAGCAGAGTTAATCGATAAATGGGAAATATTAGTTGGCAGTGAAGGCTATATTCTGAAATCAGTTAATAGGCATGGGCATATAGGAGAAAACCTACACCCAGCAAGTGTAAGCACTATATTAAAAGTACTGCAAAAGGACTTGAAAATAGACTCCGAGGCACAACCACTCAGCGGTCATTCATTTAGAGTGGGGGCAGCACTTGATCTATTAGAACAAGGCGAGCCGCTTGAACGGATAATGCTTAGAGGGGGTTGGCAGACGGATTCGACTGCCATGAAATATTTAAGGAATTGGATCTATTAATGCGTCGTTTATTTCGAGAATGTACCACAAAAATCTAGCGCACCTTTATTCTCGAGCTCAGTTAATATCATATTAGAGCTAAACTCCTTATGCTTGACCAGCAAGACTATGACATCAAATTCAGCAATGGCTCTTTTAATATCAATTAAATTATATTTTTCATGTTCATTGATATTGGGTTCAACACAAAAAACGTTGTAGCCCTGCTCTATGAGTAATTCAACCACTCTAACTGCGGGAGACTCTCTTAAATCATCAATATCAGGCTTGAATGCCAAGCCTAGGCAGGCAACCTTCTTAGTACTCATTGAATGTGTCGCTGCTTTGATCTTATCAACAACCCACTCTGGTTTTGAGTCGTTAATTTCTCTGGCAGTTTTGATAATTCGAGAATTCTCCGGATCTTGCGACACGATGAACCAAGGATCCACTGCGATACAGTGACCACCTACACCCGTACCGGGCTGTAGAATATTTACACGCGGATGATGATTAGCCAACTTGATTAGCTCCCATACATCGACTCCATTATTATCACATAAAACCGATAACTCATTGGCAAAAGCTATATTCACATCTCTAAAGCTGTTCTCAGTTAATTTGCACATTTCCGCTGTCTTGGCTTCGGTTTCCAATATTTCCCCATTTACAAAGGTTCTGTAGAAAGCTGCAACAGCCTCCGTTGATTGGCTATTGATCCCTCCAATAACTCTGGCATTATCAACCAATTCAACCATTATCTTACCGGGCAAAACACGTTCAGGGCAGTATGCGATAAAAATGGCAGATGTATCTACTCCGTTTTTCTGTAGTACCTCTCTTATCATTTCAGTGGTTCCCACTGGAGAAGTTGACTCCAGAATCACAATATCCCCCCCCTTCACATGAGGACTTATGCTCTCGGCGGCTTCTCTGACGTAATCAACATTTGGTTTAGGAATCTCAGAATCGGTATGAAAAGGGGTGGGTACACAGATGATATAAATATCACCTGCTTGAACCTCTGAGTATGTCTTTAACTTTCCGTTGGCTACCGCTGACCGGACATACGCGTCCAGATCAGGCTCTACGATATGAATCTCTCCCTTGTTAATTGTCTCAACTGCATGTTCGCTGATATCCATACCTTTAACCATGTAGCCCTTAGAGGCAAGCAATGCAGCCGTTGGCAAACCTATATATCCAAGCCCAATCACCGAAACACTTTTTTTCCTATCAATCATTTACACTTTCCCTAATATATTCAACTATTCGATCACAAGCCTTGCCATCACCATAAGGATTATGGGCTTGCGACATTTTTGTATACAGAGCCTCATCATTTAGCAAAAGATCAATACTAGAAATAATATTTTTTTTCGAGGCGCCTACGAGTTTTACTGTTCCAGCCTCTACTGCCTCTGGACGCTCCGTTACGTCTCGCATTACCAGCACCGGTTTACCCAAACTTGGCGCTTCCTCTTGTATACCACCAGAATCTGTCAGTACCAGATACGACTGTTTTAACAAGTAAACAAAATCCTCGTACTCAAGTGGCTCAATCAACCAAACGTTGTCTAACCCTAAAAGAATTTCGCTAACTGGTTTTTGCACATTGGGGTTAAGATGCACAGGGTACACGAAGTGACTATCTGGATTCTTTATAGCCACCTCTTTTATTGCCTCGCAAATATCAAGAAAACCTTGACCAAAATTTTCTCTTCTATGGCCAGTTATTAAAACAAAGCGGGCGGCTTCCCAAGCAAAGGATAAGCGCTCGTTCAGCCGAAGAATTATATCCTTTGATTTATTTTTATCGACATCTATTGTTTTTAAGACCAGATGAAGAGCATCGATTACAGTATTCCCCGTAACAATAATGCTCTCTTTATTTTTACCCTCTGCAAGTAAATTTTGTTGGCTCAAATCAGTTGGTGCAAAATGATAGTCTGCGATTATTCCCGTGCTTTGCCGGTTATATTCCTCAGGAAAAGGAGCCTGTATATCATGAGTCCGAAGCCCCGCTTCAACATGTCCCACTTTAACACCCATATAGAAACATGCCAGAGATGTCGCAAATGTGGTTGTTGTATCCCCATGCACTAACACTAAATCTGGCTTTTCATGTTGTAAAGTGTCGCGCATCTTGAGCAATATATTTGAGGTCACATCGTAAAGATCCTGGCCTCTCTTCATCACATTTAAATCAATATCGGGGGTCAACTCAAAGATACTGAGCACTTGATCCAACATCTCTCTGTGCTGTGCGGTAACACAGATAATAGTTTCAATATCTTTTTGCTCTCGCAATCTATGGCATAAAGGAGCCATTTTTATAGCTTCGGGTCGAGTGCCGAAGACGACAAGTATTTTCTTCATTTTTAAAAGCTCTTAGCTCAATGTGGCTCGTTCCTGAATTGTGTGGGTAGATCCTGAAATCTGATGCTAACCTTACCA